>NZ_DVEA01000434.1:0-22391 GCF_015295965.1 Thermoleptolyngbya sp. M55_K2018_002 | reverse complement strand
GCCGCCGCCACAAACGCCCCGCCCAAAAAATGAATCATCGCTGTCGGACGGTCTGGCACCACCAGCCAATTTCCGCCCAGTTCTCGCCATTCCATAGGTAAAGAAGGGTGAAGCTCTCTCTCATGGTAGACGATGTGGCAGCGGGTGGGGGGATAGGAAAGGGATCAGTAGCTCCATCTCTCTGTCCCCCGCTTGCTCTCGATCCCCCGCTCGGCTCAAATAGCCTGCAACAAAAACACCAGCCCCACGCCTGCGATCGCCAGGCCAGGCAGGGTCAGCGCTCTAGCCCGTTCGGCCGTGCGGCGCAGCAGACGATCGCCCAGCCATCCCGCTCCCAAGGCGATCGCCGCCTGAATCAGCGTGAAACCTAGCAGATAGGCGGACAGGGGCGACGGCGTTGCACCAATGATTGACTCGCCGTAGGCATAGCCGTGAAATACCCCTGCCAAAATTCCAAAGGCGATCGCCCCGCTCAGAGGTAGTGTCTTTCGCAGCCCCAGCCCCAGCCCGATCAGGAACACCGACAGCGCAATGGCAATTTCAACGGCGGGCAAATCCACTGAATTCAGGTGCAGGGTCGTGCCGCCTAGCGCTGCCAGCAAGAAGCTGATAGGAAACAGCAGTCCCCAGCCTTGCTTTGCCGCCAGTAGCCCAATCGCCACCACAAATGCAAAGTGATCCAGCCCGATGACGGGATGGGCTAAGCCAGACAAAAACCCTTCCAAAAAAGTTTTGGGCGTTTCGCCTCCCGTGGCGTGGTGCGCTAAGGCTGGTTCAGCACAGAGCGCCATCCCTGCTAGTAGGAGCAGTGCGCCGCTGCGCCAGTCCGCTCTAGGTTTGCTGGCCGGAACGGTTCGCCGATCGCGCGCTCTGGGCGATTTCGGGAATTTCCGGGTTCTGGTGATGCTTGCCTTCATGTCTGTACCTCGCAGAGTCTAAATTGGCAAAATGGCGCATCGGCGGGCATCCTGACTGGTCGGGCGGGGTGTCTTACCCAACTTCACAGTTGCGGGACAGCGGCAGACTTGCACTGCACTTTCCCCAATCGGCGCGATCGCCAATCTCCAAAGGCTGTTCCCCTTTGAGAGCCGATGAGCGACTGAAATCATAGCACCGTTTGTAGGAGCAAACGCGCAGAGTCACGAATGTTCAAGGAACTGGGCGCTTGCAGCCATCCAAAATCGCCAATCTAAAACCAACCAAACCTACGCACTGGCGATAGGCTCTTTGGGTTTTGACAATTTCTCACGGGCTGCGCCCGCGAGAAATTGTCCAACTGCGTAAGTCCTAACCAATCCAAAATCTCAAATTCAGTCGGCAACCGAAACGATCGCCCCCTGTTGGGCCATCGACTGGGAGAGCGCTTCGAGAACCGCCACCAACTCGACACCAACTTCGCCCGACGACAGGCTGGAGGGGCGATCGCCCTGCACACAGTCCACAAAATGTTCGCAGGCGCGGCGCAGTGGTTCTTCGCGGGAAACGGCGATCGCCCGTCGCTCTTGGGCCGTGGGCAAGAATTGTCTGTCTTGCTGCATCAGCGCTCCAGTTTGCAACACCAGCGAATCGGTCGCCATTTCGTCAAAAATTAGCGAGGCGCGATCGCCCACCACGCTCAGCCGCCGCTGTCGGTCGGGATTGAGCCAGCACACCTGGAGCGTCGCCTGAAATCCGCTGGGATAAAACAACCGCGCCCAGACTAGATCAGATACTCCCGATCCTCCCGATCCTCCCGATTGCACTGCCGTTTTTGCCTGGTTTGTTTCCTGGGCGATTGCCCCAAGCTGTGGGGTTAGCGCAGGCTGCAACCAGACCGTCCCCCAGGCTTGCCCCTGCACGGGTCGCGCTCCCAGCCAGTGGTTAAAAATGGCAATATCGTGAATTGCCAGATCCCATAGCGCATCGACATCGGAGCGCACTGGGCCGAGGTGCGTCCGGCTGCTGCTGCCATAGCGCACCTGCCCAAGTAGCCCTTGCTGAACGAGCGATCGCCCCGCTTGCACGGCTGGGTGAAACAAATAGGTGTGATCTACCACCAGCCGCCGTCCTTGCGCTGCCGCCAGTTGGCACAGTTCCCGCCCCTCGGCAGCGCAGAGCGTCAGGGGCTTTTCTACAAATCCGTGTAGCCCTCGGTTCAGCGCGGTTCGCAGGAGTGCTGCATGGGTGCTGGCGGGTGTGGCGATCGCCACGGCATCTACCCCGTCCAGATCGAGCGTGGCCGCCCAATCCGTGAGGGCAAGAACGGCGGGCGTGCGATGTGCTAGCCCAAGCTGGCTCACCGCAGTTTGCAGACGGGTGGTGCTGGGATCGGCGATCGCCACCACGCGCACCCCCGGCAGCGCCAAAAAATTTCGCAGCAGATGCATTCCCCACCGCCCCAGCCCCAAAATCACAATGCCCACTGACGGTAAATCCTGGGCTGCGTCTACGTTGCTCACATTTTTCGCTCACATTATTTTGCTTACACTTCGCTCAAACTTTTTGCTCAGATTTCTTGCTCAAATTTTTTGCTTACACTTTTTGCTCGCATTTATTCTGAATTTTCGGGTCTGGCTAAGACATTGATCCATCTCGCCTGCTCTTTTCCGCCAATTTATTTGCTCATTTGCTAATGATTCGCCTAATTTGCCAATCTAGCTTGCTTACTCTGCAAACTCGCATCCTCCGATAGGTCTTACACCGTCTTCTGTCTAGGTCTTACACCGTCTTCTGTCAATGTTGCGGAGCGATGACCCCTGCCAACCCACTTTTTTCGGCTTTGAGCCACAATAGGGAAGTCGGGATGAGCCGACGGGCTGTATCCTGATGAAGTCTATTGCTGAGTTGACAGAAGTAGGTGCTATGAGCCGCCGTCGTCAGACCCCCTGGCTGCATCGCCAGTCTCGCAAGATTATCGGAGCGATCGCCCTACTGGGTGCGCTAAACACTGCCTATCTCACCGCGACTCGGCTGTTTGGTGGCGAGGCAGCCTGCCCCACTAGCGGCTGTCAGCAGGTGCTTTCTAGCCCCTACGCCACGCTGTTTGGGCAACCGTTGGCGCTGTTTGGGCTGCTGGCCTATCTGGGCATGGCGGCGTTTGCTTTTGCGCCGCTGCTGGTCAATCCCGACCAAAACAAGACCCTGCGAACCAGTTTGGATAACACGACCTGGCTGCTGCTGTTTGCAGGCTCCACCGCCATGCTGGTATTCAGCGGCTACCTGATGTACATCATGTTTTCCGAGTTCGTGGTGCCCTTCGGCGCTGCGGGCATCTGCGTCTATTGCATTGCATCAGCGCTGTTTGCCCTGGCTATGTTCTTGCTGACGCTGTTTGGGCGAGCTTGGGAAGATGTGGGACAGCTTATTTTTACCGGGATCTTAGTCGGTGTGGTGGTGCTAGTAGGTTCTCTGGCTTGGCACAACATCATTAAAACGCCGCCCAGTGAGGTCGTGGACGGGCCATCCGTGCCGCCTGTAACTACCGTTTCGGGGCAGGCAGAGGTTGAACTGGCTCGCCACCTGAAGCGCATTGGCGCGAAGATGTTTGGTGCTTACTGGTGCCCGCATTGCCACGATCAGAAGCAACTCTTCGGTCAGCCTGCCGCCGCTGAGATTCCTTACATCGAATGTGCGCCAGACGGAGCGAACTCCCAGACTGCCCTGTGCCGCGCCACGCCGCAGGTGACGGGCTATCCTACCTGGGAAATCAACGGACAATTTTACTCTGGCACCCAAACGCTGGAGCAACTGGCCAAGGCTTCTGGCTATCAGGGCCCGACCAACTTCCAGATTTCTCCATAGGGGCGCTGTCCTATTTCGATTTTGAATTTTGGATTTGCGATTTTGGATTGCTAGCCGAGCTTGTTGAGGTTTTCTAGCAGTTTCATTCGTAGCACCACTCAGGAGAATTGATATTCAAGGGCCGGTTTTCAAGGGCTGGTTTAAGGCTGAGCATCTGCCCCCCTTAGTCCTCCTTGGGGACGAAAGGGGGGGAATCTTTATCCTGTTCCTCTGGAACTGTACCTCTGGAACTTTACCTCTGGAACCTTGTACCGTTAGTCCCCCACGCCTGACCCTTTGCCCTGCCAGCGAGACAGCAGTTTTTCTAGCTCAATCCAAACAAAGAGCAGTAGGCTGAATCCAAGACAAATCAGCAGTTCCAGGGGGCTGAGGATTTGGGTGCCAAAGAAGTTTCGCAGCGGCTCGACGTAGATTAGCGCTAGTTGCAGCAGGCTGGTAAAGACGACGGAGGTGAGGACGTAGGGATTGGAGAAGGGGTTGAGTTCTAGGGTTAGGCGGGTGTTGGAGCGAATAGCCAGGGCATGACCCATCTGGGCCAGGCATAGGGTAGTGAAGACCATTGTCTTCCAGCGATCGGGGTCGCCGGGGGTGGTTTGGGCGAGGTGATAGCCGACGACCATTTGGGCGATCGCAATAATAGACAGCACCACGCCGATGCGGATCATGTAGGTGCCTAATCCTCGTGCAAAAATGCTCTCTTTGGAATCGTGGGGCGGGCGACTCATGACGTTGGGTTCCGCAGGTTCTACTGCCAGCGCCAAGGCGGGCAGTCCATCGGTGACCAGGTTCATCCAAAGGATTTGCAGGGGCGTGAGGGGCACACCGCCAAAGGCAAACAGCGGCGATGCGGCAATGGTAATCACTTCGCCGATATTGGAACCCAGGATGTATTTGATAAAGCGGCGAATGTTAGTGTACACCACGCGCCCTTCTTCCACCGCAGAGACGATGGTGGCGAAGTTATCGTCCAACAGCACCATGTCGCTGGCTTCTTTGCTGACATCGGTGCCCGTGATGCCCATTGCAATGCCGATATCGGCGCGCTTCAGCGCGGGGGCATCGTTCACGCCATCGCCCGTCATGGCGACGATGTGGTGCCGCCGCTGAAGCGCCTGCACGATTTTCAGCTTATGCTCTGGGGCCACGCGGGCATAGACGCTGACCCGCTCGACGTGGGCTTCCAGTTCTTCTGGGGTGCAGTGTTCCAGATCGGGCCCGGTCAGCACTTCATCGCCGGGTTGGGCAATGCCCAGGTCTTCGGCGATCGCCCGTGCAGTGAGCTGGTGGTCGCCTGTAATCATGACGGGGCGAATTCCGGCGGAGCGACAGCGGGCCACGGCCTCGCGTGCTTCGGGGCGGGGCGCGTCTAGCATGTCCACCAGTCCCAGCCAAATCAGCCCTTGCTCGGTTTCCTCGGCGCTGTCTTCGGTGGGCAATGCTTCTAGGGGACGGCCGGCAAACCCTAGCACCCGCAGTCCTTTGCTTGCCAGGTGATTGTTTTGCTGCAAGATTTGCTGACGGCAATCGCCGCTGAGTGGCTCCACAGTGCCCTTGACATACACAAACTGGCAGCGCTCCAGCACCAGTTCTGGAGAGCCTTTGCAAAACAGGAGTAGGGAGGAGGACGGCAGGAGCAGCGGGGCGATCGCACCCATCGCATCTGTGGTCGTTCCACCCCCTGCCTGTTTGACCATGACGCTCATGCGCTTGCGCTCGGAGGTGAAGGGAAACTCACCCAGGCGCGTCCAGGCATAGCTCAACTGATGGCGATCGAGGCCAGCTTTGGTGGCAGCCACTAGCAGTGCGCCTTCGGTGGGGTCGCCCAGGATGCACCAGTCGCCGTTTTCCTTTTGCAGCGCAGCGTCGTTGCAGAGAAGGCCGGCCGTCAGCAGGGCGATCGCCTCTGGGTGGTGCCGAGCGTCAATCGGCTGCCCGTTTAGCAAAAACTCGCCCTCCGGCGTATAGGCGTGGCCGGTGACGCTGAGGGAGCAGGAGTGTTGGTGAATTCCCTGCACCACCATCTTGTTTTGGGTCAGGGTCCCCGTTTTGTCGGAGCAGATCGTGGTGACAGAGCCGAGGGTTTCTACCGCAGGCAGCTTGCGGATCAGGGCATGGCGGCGCACCATCCGCTGGGTTCCTAGCGCCAGCGTTACCGTAATCACGGCGGGCAAGCCCTCTGGCACAACGGCCACTGCCATGCTCAGCGACACCTCCACCAGTTCCCGCAGCTTGCCCCATCCGGCCACCAGCAGCCCCAAGACAACGACCACTGCCACCAGTGACAGAGACCCCGTGACCAACGCCTGACTGAGCTGATCCATCCGCTGCTGCAAGGGCGTTGGCTCGGCCTCGACAGATTGCAGCAGGGTGGCAATTTTGCCGAGTTCAGTGCCCATGCCGGTTTGGGTGACGATGGCCACGCCGCGCCCCTGCACAACCTCGGTTCCCTGATACACGCAATTGAGGCGATCGCCCAGGGGCGTATCTTCTGACAGGTCTGCGGAGACCCGTTTGCAGACGGCCTGCGCCTCGCCCGTCAGCGCTGCCTCCCGCACTTGCAGGCTGGCTTCCTCCAACAGGCGACCGTCCGCCGCGACCTGCACGCCTGCCTCCAGCAGCATGATGTCCCCTGGCACCAGTTCCCCAGCGCTCACCTCCTGTACGCGCCCATCGCGCACCACGCGCACTCGCGGCGAGGCCATATTTTTCAGGGCGGCCAGCGCTTTTTCGGCACGACTTTCTTGCACATAGCCCAGCAAGCCATTCAAAAACACGATCGCCAAAATCGCCACGGTGTCTTTGAACGGAATGTCGTTAGACTTGACCCGTCCTGCTTGCATGTCCATCAGATCCATCACGCCGGAAATGATCGCCACCGCAATCAGCATGATCAGCATGATGTTTTTGAACTGATCCAGCAAGATTGCCCAGTTGCTCCGGCCGCCTGTGTCTTCCAGTTCGTTTGGGCCAAATTGGCGCTGGCGTTCGGCGACTTGCTCCGACGTGAGGCCCAACTGGCGATCGCTCTGCAACTGCTCCAACACCTTTTCAGCAGGCAGCAGATGCCAGCGGGTGGCAGGAGAGACAGAGCCAGGGTCAGAAATAGTCATTTAGGTTGAGAGTTTGAGAAAATCAAATGTTTTAAGGTAGGTTAAACGCTGCGAACCAGCCTCGAATGGTACTGCGACCTGCCAGCCAATCCGTTATGGATTTCAGGCAGAGATTTTAGGCAAAGATTTTAGAAATTGAACACCGCTCGCAGCATTTGTGCAAGCGGTGTATCAACATCCAGGGTAGGTCTCTGGAGCGGGAATTGAGTATGGGAAAGGCGTTAAGTTTTCAAACGAAAAGGATGCCAAAAATCAAGTTTTGCTACGCAATCGAAACCTTCCAGACGGAATCTAGATGGAACGTCATCAGGAATGCCTCAAAGCAGCTTCCCGGCGCAAGTTAGAGAATAGAGCGGGTTAAGGAACAGAGCGGGGCGATCGCCCTCCTGTGGAAAGATACAGCAGCGCTTCGTAGGCCCAGTGGTCGGGTGGCACATCGGAAAAGGGCAGCACAGGACGCTGAGCGTCGATTTGTCCAATGGAGTCTTGCCTGAGCGAGTCTGGCCCAATGGAGTCTTGTCCAATGGCATCCGAATGAGCATCGCTGGACGGAGCGGGCACGGGAGTCAGCGGCTGCAATGCTGGAAAGCCCTGCGGGTCAGAAATTGCTGGAGACGCTGGGCTAAGCTCAATCTGGACGGGAATCGAAGCAGACGGCTGGCGATTTTGGGCCTGCTCTTGGGCCTGGGCAAGCGGGACAAAACTAGCCCATGCAGCTAGGCTAGAAGCGATTGATACACTCGCCCAGGTTGCCGCCGCAGCAAGACGGAAATGCTTTGGAAACGGGCGATCGCCAGCAAGCGGGTTCACAGCAGCTTGATCTACCAACTGACTTACCAACTGATTTACCAACTGACTTACCAACTGATTTACCATTGGCTTCACCATACGCTGTCCTTTCTGTCTCAATTTCTTCTGTCTCAGCTTCAGACACGGAATCCTTTTAATCGTATCTTGTCCAACTTATGACTGTGGAATCTATTGCCATGTCAACGCCTCCCAAAACCCTTCTCATTACGGGCATCAGCGGTTTTTTGGGATGGCATATCTACCAGGCGACCCGCGCCAGTTGGACGGTCTACGGTACGTACCAAACCCGGCCCGTGTCCTTGGCCGATGCGAACACGCTGGCGCTGGATCTCACGGACTGTGCTGCCCTCCAGCAGGCATTCCAGGAGATTCGCCCGGATGCAGTGATCCACACAGCCGCCCTGTCTCAGCCCAACGCCTGCCAGACCCAGCCCGAATTGTCCCGCCAGATTAACGTCCTCGCCAGCCTAAACCTGGCTAGCCTCTGCGCCGATGCGGGCATTGCCTTTGCCTTCACCTCCACCGATCTGGTGTTCGACGGACACCACGCGCCCTATCGCGAAGCCGATCCGGTCTGTCCCCTCAGCCTTTATGGAGAGCAAAAGGCAGAAGCCGAAGCCGGAATCCTGAGCCGCTATCCAAAGGCTGCCGTTTGCCGGATGCCGCTGACGTTTGGCGCTGCGCCCACGGCCCCTAGCTTCTTGCAGCCGTTTTTGCAGAAGCTGCGCGATGGTGAGGCGCTGCGCCTGTTTACCGACGAGTTTCGCACGCCCATCAGCGGCCGCGACGCAGCAAAGGGACTGCTGATGGCGCTCGACAAGGTTCAGGGTCTGGTTCACCTGGGCGGGCCAGAGCGGCTGTCTCGCTATGAATTTGGGCTACGGATGGCGGCGGCGTTTGACCTTTCCCCTGACTCGATCAGCCCGTGCAAGCAGGCGGATGTGCCCATGCCCGCCCCGCGTCCGCTAGACGTGTCGATGGATAGCAGCTACGCCTTTAGCTTGGGCTATGCGCCGGGGGGCGTGCTGGAGGAGTTGCGGGCATTGGCTTAGGGTGGTTCTACTACTCCATGACTCGAATTGCGGCGGCGCTCATGCCGGATAGGGTGAAGGTCGCCTGGCCGTTGGGCTGAACGGTGATGGGCGTGGCGCAGGTGGTGGGGTTGGACGCACTGGGCTGGAGCAGGTCGCAGTAGCGGCCGGGGGGCAGGCTGGTTTGAAAGGTGTGGGTGAGGGGCTGGGATTCTCGGTTGATCACCACAAAGGCGCGATCGCCCCGTCCAAAGGCAATCTGGTTTTGCCCGTTGCTCCACCAGTCCACCAGGGGCGCATCGCCGGCCGCGTTGCGAAACTGCACCATTTGCACCAGGGGCGATCGCCGATGTTCGCAGATCCAGCCGTCGGCGCAGGTTGCAGCGTTGGGGCTGAGGGGCGATTGCGTGTTGCCTTCGGCATCGGCGGGGGGCCCTTGGTCGCCATCTGAAAAGTCGTAGCTCGACATCACCAGCGGCTTGCCGTAGGGATGGGCCAACATGAACACATTGGCCAGGTCGTAGAGCGGCCCGTCCTTGTAAGTGAGGTAGTTGCCGCCGCCCCCGTGACCCCGCTGCTTGTCGTGGTTGTCGATGAAGACCACCGCCTTTTCGCTAGGAACGAATCCCCAGCCCTCGCCCAACGTTTCTAGCTGCGCCAGGGTTTGCCCGTCGAGTCCAGCAAACTTTTCGCTCACGACTCGTCCATACTCAAACTCGAACACGTCCCCAGAGGCGTAGTATTCGCCCTTTTTCACGGCTTCGGTGCCGGGGTCGATCACTTCCTGATAAATGAAGAGATCAGTCAGGGTCTTGCCCGCTTTCTGTTCTGCCAAGACCTGCTCAAGCTGGGTCAGAATGCCATCCAGGTCGCGGGCATTGATATGTTTAGCAGCGTCGATCCGAAAGCCGTCGATGCCCAAACTGACCAAATCGGCGAGGTATTCTGCGATCCGCCGCTGCACGTAGGGCGTGCTGGTTTTCAAATCAGCCAACCCCACCAGTTCGCAGCCCGTCACCTCGTCGTAGTTCTGGTAGCTCTCGATGTTGCGGCGACAGTCGTTGAAGTCTTGTGGCTGGTAGATGCCAGGATAGTCGTATTTGGTAAAGACTGACCCGGCACTGCCGATGCCCTGCTCGACCCCGGCCATGTGGTTGATCACCGCATCGGCGTAGACCTTGACCCCGGCCGCATGGCAGCGGCGAATCATGGACGCAAGCTGAGCGCGATCGCCACTGCGACTTTGCAGCCGATAGCTGACGGGCTGATAGCGCTGCCACCAAGGAAAGCCCCGCTCCGGTAAGACGACGTGTTCCTGGGGGGGCGAAATTTGCACGGCGGCGTAGCCGTTTGGGCCCAAAACCGTTTCGCATTCCTGGGCAATGTCGTCCCAGCGCCACTCAAACAAATGCACCATCGCCGCCTGGGACGGGCGTGATTTGATCATCTCTGCATCTTCGACCGCAGCGGCTCGGCCTGTGGGGCGGGCACAACCCGTCATTAACAGTGCCGTCAGCGCGAGTAGAGAGGCACCAAGGGTAAACGGATGTCGCATTTTGAAATGAGCGTGTGCAAAACAAATGAATTTAGTAAAAAGGTCGAGATGCTTGATGGATGCGCCCTCAGAGTGCCCAAAAAGCGGGCATTTTTCCCGCAGTAAGAATCTCAGTAAGAATTTCGGCAAGAATTTCAGTAAGAATTCCGGCAAAAATTCCGGCAAAAATTTCAGCCTCATGTTCGATCTGCCTTACCCACCTCCATTCTGCCCTGTTGGCCAGTGGGCTGTCTGTTTCATAGATTCGGTCAGCGGTTTACTCAGAAAGTAGAAAAAGCCACACGCTGGAGGGCGGCGGCCTGGGGTTGGCTGAATATTGACTGCTAGATATTTACAGATGTGGGGATAGGCGCTGGATCTCTACTGGATCTCTACTGGATCTTTACTGGATCTTTACTGGATCTCAGTGCTACCTCGATCTACTGCATCCAAATATTCTACATCCAAATATTTTTGAGACTCTGGCTAAACTGAATCAGCCGCTTGGTTGTCCATTCTTCGTCGCTGGTTTTGGGCGGGACGGTGCGCGGTTCGACCGCATCCATCGACAGACCTTGAGATAAATTTTTCCCTAAATTGAGCAGTTGCTCTGCGGTGGGCAGAGATGTATGGCGCTTGCGGCGAAACCCTCGAATTGTCATCGTAAACCTTCCTCTGTGGCAGCACCCTTGACGGCACTTTTGGTGGCACTTTTATTCAGTGATGAATAAGTGAGAAGCAGCGGCGATCGCCCAAATCCCTTTCCCTAGCCTTTTAACCGAGGCGCGGAACTAGCCAAGGCGCGGAACAATGGGCAAAACCCACTAGGGCGATCGCTCAGGCTTGGGTCAAGGTGCCTCGAACGAAGCCTGTGCGCTGCGATTCCTTAGCACTTCATTGTAAAGTGCGCTACAAAACGTAGTGCCGATATTTTCAAAAGTATTAAGGATTACCAGCAGCAGGCGTTGCTCTGGGTGTTTCTGGTGTTTCTTTGGGGGTTTCTCTAACCCTTGGGTTCAGCCATTGCTATCGCTGCTGTTGCGCGGGTCGAGGGCATCGCGCAGCCCGTCGCCCAGCAGGTTAAACGCCAGCACCGTCAGCACGATGAGAAATGCCGGGGCCCAAACCAGCCAGGGTTGCAGCACCAAAATCGACGCATTGCTGGCCAGGGACAGCATATTTCCCCAGGAGGGGTCGGGCTGCTGAATGCCGAGTCCCAGATAGCTCAGCACGGCTTCTGCCAGGATGAAGCTGGGAATCGCCAGGGTGGCCGTAATAATCACATAGGTTGCGGTCTGCGGCAGGACGTGGCGCAGGATGATGTAGAGCGATCGCCCGCCCATCGCCCGCGCCGCCTGCACAAAAGAGCGTTCTTTAATTGACAAGACCTGCCCGCGAATTACCCGCGCCAGCCCCGCCCAACTGACAAACGAGGTGATCAGCGTAATCAGCAGAAACCGCTGGGCATTGGTCAACCCCGGCGGCAGCACCCCCGCCAGCGTAATCAGCAGGTAAATGCCGGGGATGGTCATCAGCACTTCGGCAAAGCGCATCAGGATGGAATCTGTCCAGCCGCCAAAGTAGCCAGAGATGCCGCCAATCAGCAGCCCCAACGGGAAGGAAATGAGAATCCCCACCAGTCCGATCGACAGGCTAATGCGGCTGCCGTGAATGAGCCGACTGAGTTGGTCGCGGGCTGCTTCGTCAGTGCCCAGCAGGTTCAGCCGACCGGGGCCAACCGTGCCAAACAGGTGGCGATCGCCCGGAATTCCCGGCAAAATTTCCTTCTCCTGGAACTGCGGATCGGTCAGCGAAAACCGCGTCGGCAGCGGCAGCTTTAGGTTGAGGAATCGGTAGGGGTCGCCTTTGACAAATAGACGAATCGGCGACGGCTGGCTAAGGTCTCGCGAAAGCTGGCGATCGCCCGTCTCCAGATCTACCGCGCCCTGGGTGGTGGGATAGACGTGGGGGCCAAGGAACTGACCCTGGGGCGATCGCCAAAACACCTGCGTCGGCGGCAGCAGCGAGCCATCCGTCTGCGACACGTAGGGATCATAGGGAGCAAAAAACTCTGCCCCAATCGCCACCAGATACAGCAATAGCAGCACCAGCGCCCCATAGCGGGCTAGCGAGTTTCTCTTGAGCTTTTGCCACCAATTCATGCGTTTTGCCCTTCGGACAGCCTTTGAATCCCCATGATATAGCAGGGACAAAGGGGTTAGGGGTCAGAAAATCGGGATGATTCTGCCCAGTCCACTGGCTTAGTTGGATTCTCTAACTTGTTACAACAAGTGATGGCAACCTGCTATAGTAAGAGCGTGATGACTTGTTGTGACAAGTTGTGTGACAAGTTGTGTGACAAGTCAGGTTTGCGTCTAGACGCTATCTTCAGACTAAGAATTTCCTCGAATTGTTCATCTGAGCCATTCATTCAAAAGGCAGGGATCATGGGGTTTTCACAAGAAACGCTGGAATTGGGCAAGGCTGAGGGGGCGATCGCCCCTTGCCGCGAGGTTGCGTCAAATGCCCGACAGGTCTTGTCTACCGAAGAACTCGCCGCGCTGAACCAGCGCTCGACGTGGCAAGGGCTGTGGCAATTGGGCAAGCATCTGGCCGTGATGGCAGTCAGCGGCACACTCTGGGCCACGCAGATGCAAAATCTGCAAAATTTGCAAAATTTGTGGGTGGCGCTGCCAGCGCTAGTGGTCTACGGTTTCAGCCTGTCCTCAATGTTTGCGGCGATGCACGAATCGGTTCATCGGACGGCCTTTGCCAGCAATCGGCTCAACGATGTCATCGGCTGGCTGGCTGGGCTGCTGTCGTTTTACAACGGCACGTTCTATCGCCGTTATCACAAATGGCACCACCGCTACACGCAAATTCCTGGCAAAGACCCCGAACTCAGCGACCCCAAGCCGCAGACCCGGCGCGACTATTGGCTAGAAGTGAGCGCAATTCCCTGGTGGATTGGCAAGGTGAAAACGCACCTGAAAATTGCCGCCGGAAAGGTGCAGGACTATCCCTTTTTGCCAGAGAGCGCCTATGCCGACGTGATTCGCTCGACGCGGGTGCAGTTGGGTGTATACGCAGGGGCGATCGCCCTCTCCATTCTCCTCGGACATCCCGCTGCCGTTTTCCTTTACTGGGTGCTGCCTCTGGCGGTGGGTCAGCCGATTCTCCGCGCCATTTTGCTGGCAGAACACACCGGCTGCACGAACGACGACAACCCGTTTACTAACACGCGAACAACGCTGACCACGTTCCCCATTAAGCTCTTGATGTGGAATATGCCCTTTCATGCAGAGCATCATCTCTATCCCTCGATTCCGTTTCATGCGCTGCCGGCTGCCTATGAACGTTTGTCGGAACGCTGGAGATACGTTGAGAAGGGCTACATTCGAGTCAACCAAAACATTATCGCGGCTCTAAAAACTGCTGCTGAATAGCTAAATCAGTGACCCGATCGGGAATTCTGCCATGAATGCTGCTGCGAACGGCGATGCACAAACTTTTGTGATGAAAGATTACACGCTTCAGTGTGGCGCAACGCTGCCGGAAGCGAAGATCGTATATCAAACCTATGGAACGCTAGCGGGCGATCGCCGTAATGTCATCCTCTATCCCACGTCCTACGGCGCACAGCACCCCGACATTGAGTGGCTGATCGGGCGCGATCGCATTCTCGATCCAGAGCGCTGGTTCATTGTCATTCCCAATATGTTCGGCAATGGGCTATCCAGTTCCCCCAGCAATGATCCCCATTGCAAACTCAGTGAGTCGGGCTTCTGGTTTACCCACTGGGACAACGTGCGGGCGCAGGAACAGTTGCTCCGCGAGGTGTTTGGCGTGGAAACCCTGGCGCTGGTCTACGGCTGGTCGATGGGAGCGCAGCAGGCCTATCACTGGGGCGCGCTCTATCCTGAACGGGTGCAGCGAATTGTGGCGCTCTGCGGCACGGCCCGCACGACGGAACACAACCAGATTTTCTTGCACAGCCTGCGGACTGCGCTGACGGCTGATCCCACTTGGACGGGCGATCGCTTTGAGGGGGTTCCCGATCGCGGCTTTCGCGCCTTTGCCCGCATCTACGCCAGTTGGGCCGCGTCGCAAGCTTTCTACCGCGAAGGGCTGTATTACCCACTGGGCTATACCTCGCTGGAGGATTACTTGCTGCGCGGCTGGGAGGCGGGCTATCGCAAGCGCGACCCGCACAATTTGCTGAGCATGATTGACACTTGGCTGCGCTGCGACCTGGGCAACAATCCGGTCTATCAGGGCGATTATGAAAGGGCGCTGGGTGCGATTCGAGCAAAAACCTGGGTGATGCCCGCAACAACGGATCTCTATTTCACGCCGGAAGACTGCGAAGCTGAGGCACGGCTGATTCCAAATGCGGAATTCCGCCCGATTCCCTCAATTTGGGGACACCGGGCGGGAAATCCGTATTATAATCCGGCGGACGAGGCGTTTATCCGTCAGGCAGTTTCGGACGCGCTAGCAGATGCGCTGACGGATGGCTGATGCCAGCGGAAGCCGCTATCCGCGCATCATCCGCAGTTTGCCAAACTCCCAGCGGGTCTGGGGTAGCGGCGCGGCCCATTGCAGCACTTTTTCCATCAGCCACGGCGCAAATCGCTGTCCCCAAAGGGCGAGATGGCTCTGCCAGCCGACGAGAATCTCGCTGCGGCCCCGCGACAGTCCGCGAGTGAGTGCCTGAGCGACCTGCTCTGGGGTCATGGGCAAAATCCAGCGAAACCAGCGGAGATTTCGCACCATGTCGGTATCAGTCAGGGATGGCAGCAGAGACACGACCCGGACATTGTGCCCCGCCAGCTCACCCCGCAGCGCCTGCGTAAAGCCGAGAATGGCGAACTTGGTTGCCGAGTAAGTTGCCATCGTGGGCGCGGCCAGCTTACCCATGAGGCTAGAGACGTTGACAATCATGCCTTCGCGCTGGGCCACCATGCGGCGGGCAATCAGGCGCGTAATGGTGTACATACCGACTAGGTTGATGGCGATTTCTTCTTGCACCTGGGGCAGGCGGGATTGCAGGAATGGGGCCTGATGCGCCACGCCCGCACAGTTTACCAGGCAGTGAATCGGGCCGTGGTCGCGCCACGCTTTGGCTACGGCGATGCTGACTTCCGCAGGCTGGCTCAAGTCCAGCGGCAGGGCGATCGCCTCTACGCCCAGTGCTTGCAATTCGTCGGCTAATTCGGCCAACCGCTGGCGATCGCGGGCCACCAGCAGCAGCCGCTTTGCACCCTGATGGGCAAATTCCAGGGCGATCGCCCGTCCAATGCCGCGAGAGGCTCCGGTAATTAGAGCAGTCTTTCCGTAAATCGTCGTCATTACAAAGCCTCCAGTCTTGAAGACTCGCCGCCGAGCAAACGCCACCCATCGCGCCGGGTCTGCTTGCGGCGAGTGAGTGATCCAAATCGGTTTAGTCAGAAGTTTGGGCTTAGTCAGGAGCTTGAAGGAGTCCGAAACTGAGAAGTTATCTTACTCAGTTAAGCAATCGAGTGAAGCAGGAAATCCTGAATGTCCTGGAATGAAGTTCAGGTGAATGGCGCGGCCGCGCCCAGCGTTTGTAGATTTCACAAAGTTCGCAAACACAAGTTCGCAAATACAAGTTCGCAAATACAGGTTCGCAAACACAGGTTCGCAAACACAGGTTCGCAAATACAAGTTCACAAAGAATAGTTCAGGAATTTGCCAGAGAAACCAAGAGAGATGGCTAAGCGACCTGGACCTCATTGATTGATTTTGGAATCGATCTGGATACACGAGACAGACCGTAAACCGGATGAGAATCGGATGCTACCGAATCCATTAATTGAGTCCAGCGTTGAAGGGAACTGTCCATCTCATCAATCCAGCAGAGAACGCGATGACGCGGCTGCAAAGCATTGATGAGAGCATTGCCCTGCAAAGCTGACGAACCAGCTAGAGTCATGACGTTCCAAAGCATACGCACAGAGTTTGTCAAGAAAAATACACACAGCCTGGTCGATTCTGAGAACCGGACGAAGATGGATTCATGCCAGTTTCAGCACTTTCCTGATCCTTCGGCAGGAATTATAGGACGAATCTCGAACCAACTCTAGACAGATGTGATTGATCGAGCGATGCAAATTTATCGAGAACGGAAAAGTATCAACATTTGGAATAGCGCTATCCATCAGTCGATATGCACACGTTAGCAGCGGGATCAAGCGGCTGCAACATTTATTAGTGAAAATCCGCAATCTTTACATTTTGAAATACTAGCACTCAGGAAGGGCGATCGCCCCTCAGTGCTGCCGAGATGCCGATGGCTCGACTTCTTCTCCAGCGCACCGCTGCAACGGGTGTCCCTTAATTTCTGAGAACGAGCCAGGTTGGGTTCGCTTCCTGATGGGCAATCGTTAAAGTTTGTAGCCGCAGAAATTTTTGATGGCTGTTCTTCCCCAAATAAAAAATTAGTCGCAAAAAAACGCACCTGGTTTCCCAGATGCGCCTAAATGAATTTAGGTGATTGGTTGCGGTTGAGAAATTAGGCGATCGCCCCTTCTGGCGCTTTCACCTGACTCAACAGGTCTTTCAGGGTTTCGCCCTCGATCACCTCTGTTTCCAGCAGCTTCGTGGCAATGGTTTCCAACAGATCCCGGTTGTGCTTGAGGATGTCAAGCGCTTTTTGGTGAGCGGTTTCGACGATATCCTTGACTTCTTTGTCAATGGCTTCGGCGGTTTGTTCGCTGACCATGCGGCGGGGGTTCATGTCGCCCCCCAGGAAGCTGGTTTGCTGCCCCTGCTGATAGGCGAGCGGCCCCAGCACTTTGCTCATGCCGTAGGTCGTCACCATGCGCTCGGCCAGGTCGGTGGCCCGCTGGAGGTCATTCGATGCGCCAGTGGTAATGCTGCCAAAGATGATTTCTTCGGCAGAGCGGCCGCCCAGCAGTGTGGCGATTTGTCCCAATAGCTCGGCTTCGCTCAGCAAGAAGCGGTCTTCCGTCGGCAGTTGCAGCGTGTAGCCCAGCGCCGCCATGCCGCGGGGCACGATGGAGATTTTTTCCACTTTGTTGCTGCCGGGCATCACTGCGCCCACCAGCGCATGGCCGACTTCGTGGTACGCCACAATCTTCTTTTCCTGGTCATTGAGGACGCGGCTCTTTTTCTCCAGACCCGCCACCACGCGCTCGATGGCCTCGGCGATGTCTTCCTGGGCGACGGCTTCGCGGCCGTTGCGAGCGGCCAGCAGCGCCGCCTCGTTGATCAGGTTGGCCAGGTCGGCTCCGGCAAATCCGGGTGTGCGAGTGGCGATCGCCTTCAAATCCACATCTGGGCCCAGCTTCACGTCCTTGGCGTGAACCTCCAGGATGGCCAGCCGCCCTTGCAAATCTGGGCGATCGACCAGCACCTGACGGTCAAACCGGCCGGGCCGCAGCAGCGCCGGATCGAGGGTTTCGGGGCGGTTCGTCGCAGCCAGCACAATCACCGTCTGATCCCCCGCGTTAAAGCCGTCCATTTCCGTCAGCAATTGGTTTAGCGTTTGCTCACGCTCGTCGTTGCCGCCGTAGAAGCCGCCCGTGGCGCGAGATTTGCCAATCGCGTCTAGCTCGTCGATGAAGATGATGCAGGGAGCCTGCTTCTTTGCCTGCTCGAATAGGTCGCGCACGCGGGAGGAACCCACGCCGACAAAGAGTTCAACAAACTCCGACCCGGAAATGCTGAAGAAAGGCACACTCGCTTCGCCTGCCACCGCTTTGGCCAGCAGCGTTTTCCCGGTTCCCGGCGGGCCGACCAGCAGCACACCCTTGGGAATCCGTGCGCCGATTTGAGTGAACTTGCGAGGATTTTTCAGAAATTCAACAATTTCCTGTAGCTCGGTTTTGGCTTCTTCCACACCTGCTACGTCAGCAAAAGTGACCTTGTTTTCGTCCCCTTCTACGTAGACTTTGGCGCGGCTCTTGCCGATGGACAGCACGCCTTGGCTGCCGCCGCCCGCCCCTCGCGACAAGAAAAACTGCCAGATGGCAACGAAAATCAGCGGCGGAATCACCCACCCCAAAATGTTAGACAGCCAGCCGTTGCGCGGCGGTGGAATAGCGGCAAACTCAACGCCGTTTTCTTCTAGCAGCGAAGGCAGCTTTAGGTCAAAAATGGGCGTAGTTGCCAAGATCTGTCCCTCTTCTGCGGGAGGAACGGGCTTGAGCTGATAGCGGATTTGCTCTTGGCCGATGTAGGCGCGGGCGACTTCGCCTTCGCTGACCTGATGAATAAACAGACTGTAGGGAACCTGAGGAATTTGAGGCCCTAGCAGCCCAGGGAGGAGAATATTTGCTAGTAAAAATAAACTAGACACCAGCAGCAAAATGTTGCCGATGACGCGCGATCGCGGGGCTTTGGGCTGGTCTTTAATCGGCATTTGACAATGCTCCTTATTGACGGACAGAACGGACAAATAGAGAAAAGCCCCTGAATGGAAGGGCCCTTAGAACGTGGAGCGGATAGTACAAAAAATCTCTAGCTTTTTTATTTTAAAGGTTTATGAAGAACCTGAGAGATAGAAACTGGAAAGGGGCACACCGGAATGTGCCCCCCAAAATGGCGAAATACCCGAACTTGTCAAACTGAACTCGTTAAACTCAAGCGGTAAACTCAGGCGGTCAAGCGGTTTCCAGCCAGTCAAAAATGCGGTCGAGCTGTTCTAGCGTAATTAGCCCGTATTGCCACAAGATCATCGGCAGCAGGTTCGAGTCTTGCTCTGGCTGTTTAAGGGCGATCGCAATTGACTCGGTTGGAATGGAGAGTTCCTCCCGCAGAAACTTAATGAGCCTGGCTTGAGTTGTGGATTCGTTCGTCATAGTATTCGCCATATTATTTGCCATTTAGGGTGTGTGACACAAAGAAACGTAGTCTTTTTGTTAACTTTTGCAACAATCTTTCAGGATTGATGTTGAAGATTATAGCGATAATCTCACCTTGCGTCCCCACCAAAAGGATTACTTCACTTAACTTTGTCGATATTTCATGGGGCGGATTCTTGTTTCCGGGGCTGTCCAGGCATTCTCAGATGTTGGCGGACTGTAGCGGATTGTGGGGGGTTGTAGCGGATAGGCTGCCTCAAAAATGAGAATTGCCCCAAAGCTGGTTTAGGAATCGCTGTGAAACGTCTCTGTCGGGCAACGAGCGTGTGGCTCATCCGGCCCAACAATGCTGTAAGACACGTTGGATGATTGATGCAATGAGTCTGTCAGGATACGCACTGGTTCACGATGGAGGAACTGAGCCACTCTCCAAGTCCCCTGGATTGCTGGCAAGGCGGCGCGTGCGTGTGGGGATCTAGGGATAATTTGACCGTGTAAGCTCTGTCTGTCGTAAATCCACAATCAATACTGATAGGACTGACGCAGTTGGACAATTTCTCGGAGGCGCAGCCCGCGAAAAATCGTCCAAAACCCAGAAAACTTCGCAAGTGCGTAAGTCCTGACTGAAATCAATACTGAGCAATGGTGCTTGAGGACTGCCCAGCCTTATGAAATGGATTGATAATTTGCCTCGGTGGGTGACCTGGGGACTGGCGCTGCCGCTGGTCGTGATAAACGGCTGGGCGCTGCTGGTGGTAATGGACTACTTTCGGCAGCTTCTGACAATTTTTGTGGGGGCGAACCTGCTGGCATTTGTGCTGAGCTATGCGGTGCGCTGGCTTCAGCGGCGGGGGCTATCGCGCGATCGCGCGATTTTGCTGGTGCTGCTGGCGACCCTGTTTCTGCTGCTGGTGCTGGCGGTCACGCTGATTCCGATTCTCCTTGACCAAATTAATGGGCTGGTCACCAAACTGCCTGCCTGGATCGAATCGGGCAACCAGCAGTTTCAGGATATGCAGCGCTGGGCCACAGCGAGACGGCTTCCGGTAGACCTGATCGATTTTGTGGCGCGGCTCCAGGAGGCGCTGGTGGCCCAGCTTCAGCCGCTCAGCAGCGGTGTGTTGGGGCTGGGCATTGGGCTGGCGGGCAGTGCGCTGGATTTTGTAATCACGATCGCCCTCACGTTTTATCTCTTGCTGCACGGTGAGACGCTGTGGGCCGGCATTCTCCGCTGGCTGCCAGGTTCTCAGGGAGGACAATTGAGGCGATCGCTCCGCCAGAGTTTCCACAACTATTTCAGCGGTCAGGCGACGCTGGCGCTGGTCATGGGGCTGTCGATGATTACGGTTTTCCTGCTGCTACAAGTGCCGTTTGGGCTGCTGTTTGGGCTGGCGGTGGGCGTGATGACGCTGATTCCGCTGGGCGCACCGCTGAGCATTTGCCTGATCAGCTTTTTGGTCGGGCTGGGCAGTTTTTGGGTGGGTGTCAAGATGCTGGCGGTAGGGATTGTGGTGGATCAGGCGATTGAAAATGCGATCGCCCCCCGTCTCCTCGGCCGCTTTACGGGTCTAAATCCTGCCTGGGTCATTGTGGCGCTGCTGATTGGGGCCAGGGTGGCGGGCGTGCTGGGAATTTTAATGGCCGTGCCCACCGCAGGGTTTGTGAAGTCGCTCCTGGACCTGTCTCGGATGGAGGAACCCAAGGAGCTTTATTGACTGAACGATTCCACTAAACGCCTAATCCAGCTAAACGCCCAATCCAGCGCGGGGATTGAACGTTTCAATTTGCCGCAGTTTGTCGTAGAGTTCGCGCTCCTGGGGACTGAGGTCTTTGGGAACCTGGATGGTGATTTCCACGATCTGATCGCCACGCTTGCCGTCAATGGGATAGCCCTTGCCTGCCAGCCGCAGCTTTTGCCCTGCTTTCACGCCGGGAGGAATCACCATTTTCACCAGCCCATCCAGCGTCGGCACTTCAATCGCTCCCCCCAGCACCGCTTCGCTGGGCGTTAGGGGCAGCAGACAGTAGATATCTGCCCCGTCCAACTGATAGAAGGGGTGGGGCGCGATTTCGATGCGGAGAAACAGGTCGCCGCCAGACACGCCTTGCCCCTTGAGGCGAATCTTTTGCCCGGTGAGCATGGCGGCAGGCATATTCACTTCGAGCGATCGCCCATCTTCCAGGCGAATCCGCTCGCGCCCGCCCGCAAAGGCCTTTTCCAGCGGCACAGTCAGCCGGGCCTCGGCGTTGCGTGGCGTGGCACGGGGAACCGTGTAGGTGGTTTTGGTGGTGCCGGGGCGGTAGGGATCGCGATCGCGCGGTGGGGTTCGCGGGGCGGCGGGTTCCTCATTGCGGCGGTTCAGCAGTTGATCTACGAAGCTGTTGAAGTCGCGAAACTGGCTAAAGTCCACCTCCTCAGGGCTGCGGCTGGCGGTGCGGCTATTCCAACTGCGGGACTTGGGTGTTGCGCCACTCTGAAAGCCACCCTGCTTCCAGAAGCGGCTGAACTGGTCATACTGCGCCCGCTTACTGGCATCCGACAGAACTTCGTAGGCCTCGCCAACGTCCTTGAACTTTTCCTCTGCTTCCTTGTCGCCAGGGTTCAAGTCGGGGTGATATTGCCGCGCCATCCGCCGATAGGCCTTTTTGATTTCCTCAGCCGTGGCGGTTTTGGGAATTCCGAGAATTTGATAGTAATTCCGAAAATTCTGCATCCGGTCTCCTACAGCCATTCGTCTTCTTCCTCATCCCAAATGCCCCGGCTGCGGGGAATCTCGCCAGTTTGGGGGCGGCGACGGGGAGTGTCGTCGCTGGGGCGACCCGTGGGACGGTTATATTCTGGCTTGTCTAGCGATTCGTCTTCGTCGGTTGGTGCTTCAGCGGTCGGGTCCTCCCAGTCTCCTGCTGGTTCGCGACGGGGGCGCTTGGGCGCGTCGTCCCACGGATCGAGACTGATGGAGTCGCGGCTGTCTGAGTCAAAACTGCCAGAGTCTGAAGTCCGCAGGTTCAGTCCTTGTCGCTCCGAGCGGCTGCGATTTTCTGGGCTGCGGTTTTCTAAGCTGCGGGTTTCTGGGCTGCGATTCTCTGGGCTGCGGGCTTCTGGGCGGCGATTCTCGGAGAAATCATTCTGCGAAGCGCCCATTTCGCGTCCAGATTCTCGTCCCATCTCGCGGGTTCCAGCTTCGCGGCCGCGGCTGGGTCTGTCGTCCCAGCGATCGCCATTGCTGCGGGGACGGCTTTCGAGGAGGTCTGGGTCGCGGCTGCGGTCGGCGGCCTC
>NZ_DVEA01000209.1:0-22412 GCF_015295965.1 Thermoleptolyngbya sp. M55_K2018_002 | reverse complement strand
GGGCTAGGGGGGATCTCTGAGTGCTTAACATTACAGGCGATACCTTTTCAAACACTCTCTAAGAAATCTGACTAAGAAATCCGACTAAGAAATCTCGCAGAATCTCTTCTGGCAAGGCTCCAGGCTAGCTTGACGATACGGACAAACCTGATTTACCGCATCTATTACCTGGTCTATACCTATGTCTAAGTCCACTGCCCCCTCTGGATCGACGACTCCGCTCCGCCCGTTTCAGCTCCGCAAAGTTCAGCCTGCTCCGTCTGTTCCGTCTGCTCCATTCAATACTGCAAGTCTCCTCAGCAATCCGCCGCTTGACCCGCTCTTTTCTGACCAATGGCACCTAGTTAACACCGGACAAACTGGCGGCTTGCCCGGAATCGACATCAATATCGCAAACGTCTGGGAAGACTACACAGGCGCGGGTGTGAACGTCGGCATCATCGACGACGGTGTGGAATATATCCACGACGACCTGTTCCTGAATTACAACAGCGATTTGGAACTGGATGCCGCCGAAAACGACGGAGACCCCGCGCCCGGATCTATATTTGACTCTCACGGAACCTCGGTAGCAGGGCTGATCGCCGCTTCTGCCAACGCGGTTGGTGGGGTGGGTGTTGCGCCAGAGGCCAGTATTTCGGCGCTGCGGCTCGATTTTTGGACGCTCGACGAGTCAGATTTCATCACCCAGACCACAGCGGCGCTGTACCGAGCCGCCAACTTTGACGTGGTGAACAATAGCTGGGGCTACGTCTTCCCGTTCTATGACAATTTCTCTACCCCTGCCTACGAAGGCTTTGGCAATGCGCTGCAAAACGCTGCCGAAAACGGGCGCGGCGGGTTGGGAACGGTGGTCGTGTTTGCGGGCGGAAACGGGCGCATTTTTGGCGACAACGCCAACTATCACAACCTGGAAAACTCTCGCTTCACGATTGCCGTTGGGGCGATCAACCACTTCGGGGAATACACCTTCTACAGTTCGCCAGGAGCGAACCTGCTGGTGTCTGCGCCCGGTGGGGAATTTGACGACGGTATTGTTACCACTGACCTATCGGGACGGCCAGGAGACGACCCCGGCGACTACACTAGCAACTTTGGCGGCACCTCTGCCTCTGCCCCCATCGTCAGCGGGGTGGTGGCGCTGATGCTGCAAGCCAACTCGTCCTTGGGCTATCGGGATGTGCAGGAAATTCTGGCCTACTCGGCTCGCCAGACCGACGCGACCGATTTGGGCTGGTCGTTTAACGGCGCAAAGAATTGGAACGGCGGCGGGCTGCATGTCAGCCATGACTATGGATTTGGGCTGGTGGATGCCCATGCGGCCGTGCGCTTGGCGGAAACCTGGACGGCCCAGAGTACCTTCGACAATGAGCAGGTCGTGAGCGCCACCAGCACGCCAGACCTGGAGATCCTTGACCTGGATACGGTCAGCGACTCCATTACGATTACGGAGGGCCTGAAGATTGACCAGATCGAGGTGGTGCTGGATCTGGAGCATACCTATCTAGGCGATCTGCGAATTGTGCTGACTTCGCCCGACGGCACCGAAAGCGTGCTGGTGGCCAATCCCTTTAGCTTCGACACAGAAATCAAATTCACCCTGAGCAGTACCCACCACTGGGGCGAGACGGGTGTGGGCGACTGGACGCTGAGTATTACCGACGAGTTTGGGCTGGATACGGGCATTCTCAATAGTTGGACGCTGAAGCTCTACGGCGACGCGCTCAGCGAGGACGACACGTATATCTACACCAACGAGTTTGGCAAGTTCAGCGCGGATGCCAACCGCACGACGCTGACCGACACCGCAGGCACCGACACGCTCAACTGTGCGGCGGTGACCTCGAATCTGGAAATTGACCTGGCCCCAGGGGCGAATAGCCTGATTGCGGGTACGACGCTGAAGATCGCCGACGGAACCCTGATCGAAAACGTCTTTGGCGGCGACGGGGATGATGAGATTCGCGGCAACCTCCGCGACAACGAACTGCGGGGCGGACGGGGTGACGATAGCCTGAAGGGGCAGGCCGGCCGCGATCTGCTGGAAGGCAACCAGGGCGACGACATCCTGGAAGGAGGCGACGGGGCCGATCGGCTGTTGGGGGATGTGGGCAGCGATCGCCTCATTGGGGGGCGCGGCAACGACACGCTGAACGGCGGCGAAGGGAGCGATCGCTTCGAGTTTCGCGGCACGAGTCCCTTTTCGGCAGCCACTTTCGGCGTGGATACAATCGCTGATTTCAAATGGTTTGAAGGCGATCAGATTGTCCTTAGCAAGCGCGTGTTTACCACGTTAACCAGCAGCGTGGGCGATGGGTTTAGCAAGGCCAATGAGTTTGCCGTGGTGAATAGCGATCGCGCTGCGGGACGAAGCCGCGCCTTCATCGTTTATAACCAGTCCACAGGTGCCCTGTTCTATAACCAAAACGGCAGTGCCAACGGGCTGGGCGCAGGCGGCAAGTTTGCTTCGCTGGCGGGTACGCCCTGGATGGAGGGCATCAACTTTGCCATCGTTGCCTAGGGATTCTCTGCCCTGATTCAAATTCCAGGATTGATGGAGTCACCGTTGAGATGGGCGCTGGGCCTGTGTCTCAACGGTGCATTTTTATGCGTCTCTGCTGGGAAAGCGGCTAAAGCTGTGTCCAGCGGGAGCGCGATCGCCGAATTTCTTGCCAGGTTTCGAGCCAGTCTTGCAGGCGGGGCTGCTGGGCGAGGCGCTGCTGCTGCCAGGCGATCGCCGTTTGCCGCAAGATTTCTGCGGTGCTGGGGGAGGCGACGGGGAGTTGGGCGAGCGATCGCACGCGGCAGTGTTCCTGGAGGGCGATCGCCGCCGTAGACAGCGCTTCTTCCGCATCCAGCCCCGCCAGGTGGATGCCAAGGATGCGGCCATTGCGGCGGGCGATGAGTTTGCAGAATCCGGTGGGGGCTGCCTGCATGGGCGCTTTGGGGTTGAGCTGGAACGGCAGCGTTTGCACGACCACCTCGGTTCCGTGGCAATCGCGCCAGCGTTGCAGAGCAAGATCGCGGGCCTCGGCTTCGGTCAGCCCGATGCTGGCGATCGCAGGCTGCGTTGCAATCACCATCGGCAGCAGTTCCGGGCGCAGATGGCGATTGGGCAAAAACACGGCATTGCGGACGGCAAGCTGGGCCTGCTGGCGAGCGGCGCTGGGACTGGTGCAGGCAAAGATTCGCGCATTAAAGGTTTGCAGTGTCGGGTAAACTCGCAGCCCGTCTGCCTCTAGGCGAATATTCGCCGCTTCCAGGTTCAGCCCGTCCCAGTCGGGCACAGGCTCCCCTGCATTTAGCAGGCAATCCACAGTCTGCGCTCCGTCTGGCAACGCCAGCTTCACGGTTCTGGCGTGGGTATGAACCTGGGTCAGCGTGTCTGTTGGGTAGATTGCGATGCCGTCTGCCTCCAGCGAGGCCAGCAGCAGGCGGCGGAGGTCAGCATCGAGGCAGGCAATCCGGCTCCGCGAGGCGGGGGGCAACCGTCCACCAGGAAGCCCGCTGTGGCTTACAGCATTCGCGGCCAAATCCAGCAGCAGCGTCACTTGGCTGCCCAGGCGATGCAGCGCTTGCGCCAGCTCTACGGCCCGTGCGCCCTCTCCCCAAACGGCAATTCGCCCAGGCAGTTGAGAACGGTCAGGATGCCAAAACTCTGCCGGAGTCTGGGCAAGGGTCTTCATTTCGGCCATGGCGTTGAAGTTCCCATTGAAGTTCCCAGCCTCTAGCGGACGCACCCGATTCCCTGGAGCCAGCAAATACGCCCGCGATCGCAGCGTCCGCTCTCCTGCCCGCACGCCCAGATGCGGCCGTCGAAAAAATTCGCCCTGCCCCACCACCACATCCACGCCCGCCGCTGCTACCTGCGAGAGCGAGGTCTCTTCTGCCAGGTCGGTTGCTACGACCTCTGCCCATTGCCGCACCGCTGCCCACGCAGGCGGCGATGAAAACGCCGACAGTCCCATCTGCGCCAAGCGCGATCGCCCCTCTATCAAGCGCCCAATCTGTATCCACGCCTGATGCTGCCAGTCTTGCCGCAGCGCCGCCTCGGCCTCATCCGGCTCCACCAGCGCCACCCGCGCCTGTAGCATTCGTGCGGCGATCGCCGCTTCTCGCGCTGCCAGAGAGCCGCCGAGGATGATCAGGTCGTAGTCGAGAGGGGGCATGGGGGAAGAGGGAAGAACGAAGAACGAAGAACGAAGAACAAAGAGGGAAGAACGAAGAGGGAAGAGGGATTGAGTGGGGGTGTTTGTGGATTGCGCTTATCTCGTTCGTGGCTCCCCTTCGCCTATCCCTTGTATCTTAGAAGGCAAGCGGCACGCTGATTTGCCTCAAGTTGGCTCATACTGAGGATGAGATGAGGATGAGTCCGGGAGGATGAGTCCAGATTGACGCTGCCCAACCCTCTGCAACTCGAACCGGGGTTGACTTTTCAGATCATTGCCCATTTCCCTATGCAAACCTCTGAGCCGTCCATTTCCCTTAGCAATCTCTCCTTTAGCAACCTCGACCCGACGGCCGACCTGCCGGGGTTCGACGCGCAGGAGCCGCCCGACCCCAAGCTGATTGATGCCTGCGTCCACTGCGGGTTTTGCCTCTCGACCTGCCCCAGCTATCGGGTGATCGGCAAGGAAACCGACTCGCCCCGCGGCCGAATCTACCTGATGGACGCGATTAATGAGGGCGATGCGCCGCTGGCGGCCAGCACGGTACAGCATTTTGATAGCTGTCTGGGATGTCTGGCCTGCGTCACCACCTGCCCCTCTGGGGTGCAGTATGACAAGCTGATCGCCGCGACGCGCCCGCAGATCGAGCGCAACTTCGAGCGATCGCTCCCCCTGCGTCTGCTGCGCCGCCTGATCTTTTCGCTGTTTCCCTATCCCAGCCGAATGCGACTGCTGATGCGGCCCGTGGGGTTATACCAAAAATCGGGTTTGCAAAAACTCGTGCGATCGCTCGGCATTTTGCCCCAACTTGCGCCCCAGCTTGCGGCTATGGAGGCACTATTACCGCCCCTCTCGCCCCAAGCGTTTCAAGATCGCCTGCCAGAATTTGTCCCTGCTCAGGGCAAGGCGCGGTATCGCGTCGGGCTGATTCTCGGCTGTGTGCAGCGGTTATTTAACCCAGAGGTGAACGACGCGACGGTGCGCGTGCTGACGGCCAATGGCTGCGACGTGGTGATTCCCCCAGCGCAGGGCTGCTGCGGCGCACTGTCGCACCATCAGGGGCAAGAGCAGCAGGCCCAAGACCTGGCCCGGCAGATGATCGACACCTTCGAGCGGGCAAAGGTGGATTTTGTGCTAATCAACGCTTCTGGCTGTGGGCACACGCTGAAGGAATACGGGCACATTTTGAAAGGGGATGCGGCCTATGGCGATCGCGCTCAAGCCTTTGTGCAAACCGTCAAAGACGTACAGGAATTTCTCGCCGAAGTCGGGCTAACGGCCCCGCTGCATCCCCTGCAAGACGACCCGCTGACGCTGGTCTATCAAGACGCTTGCCACATGCTGCATGGGCAGAAGATTAGCCTGCAACCGCGCCAGCTTTTGCGGCAAATTCCCGGCGTGCAGCTTCGGGAACCCATCGATGCGGCCCTCTGCTGCGGCAGCGCGGGCGTGTACAACATTCTGCAACCCGAAGTGGCCGAGGAACTGGGGCGGCAAAAAGTCACTAATCTGCTCAACACGGGCGCATCGGTCATTGCCTCCGCCAACATCGGCTGCTTCGTGCAAATCAGCCGCCACCTGGAACGCCAGGGAAAGTCGGTTCCTGTGCTGCATCCGATGCAGTTGCTCGATTGCTCGATTCGCGGCGTGGGGGTGTGAAATCGCGTCTCCCCATTCCGGTTCTCGTCCCTTTTTTTGCTCTCCCCAACCCGTCACCCACTCGTCACCCATCATGCTCGAACTCCTTTTTAACGCTGCGAACCTCTTCGTGCTGCCCTTCTGGGCGCTGATGATTTTCTTGCCCAACTGGGGTGTGACGCGCCGAGTGATGCAGTCCTACCTGCCCTTTGTGGCGCTGGCGGGGCTGTATGTGTACCTGTTTGCCAGCAATCTCACAACTACATCTGCTGAAGAGTTTGCCAGTGCCCAGCTTGCAGACATTGCGCGGCTATTTAGCAATGAGGCGATCGCCGCGACGGGCTGGGTGCATTATCTGGTGATGGATTTGTTTGTGGGGCGCTGGATTTATTGGGAAGGACAGCGGACAGGCGTGTGGACGGTGCATTCCCTGGCGCTGTGCCTGTTTGCTGGGCCGATGGGGCTGCTGTCGCACCTGATCACAAGCTGGCTCTGGCGCAGCAAATCGCCGGAAACTGCCCCCTCGGAAGCAGCCACCGCCTCACCCGACTCGACCCAGGTCGGCTCCTCAACCTGAGTTCCGATTAATACCCGAACAGCCTCCCGAAATTGCCAGAAAACGGCCAGAAGCCGACTTGTTTTTGTAGGGGAACTATCTTGCACCAAATGTCGCCATCAGAACTGGGGGGACGGGCCCGCCAGTCAGATTCGAGCGGCGATCGCTACTATACAGGTGCATGGCAGGGCTGGGGAATTCGGTTCGGGACTGGAGTAGCAGAGAGAACCCGCAATCCAGATTTAGTTGATATCATATAATAGTATCAACTGCTCCTGTGTAATGCAGAGTGGGGCGATCGCCCAAAAACTCCGTAAAACCACCGGGATGGGCGATCGCGCTGATGAAGATTACTACAGGGCTTGCATTGGGGACATGCATTGCAAAAGCCGACTGTGCCCGGTTTTGCTACAACACTGGGCGACGAACTAGGACACCAGCGAACCAGAAGGGGAGGTTCATAACCGATGAGCATCGAAGATAAGATCTCGCCTGCCTTTGACCCGCTGCTTGCCGAGCGAAAATCCAACGAAAAGATCGATGCAATCGTCATCTACGAATCTCCCAAGCTAGAAGACTTGCCGACGCTGGAGGAATTGCGAAGCAACAAAACGCGCCTAAGCTATCTCAAAGAGCGGGCCAAGCATCAGCAGGCGATCCAGGCGCAGTTGTTTGAGAGCTATCAGACCCAGGGAGCAAAGCATTTCCAGAGCCACGAAGAACCAGCGATCGCCCAGATTGGCTCTGGAGCCTTGCCGGTGGCAGCCGTCGAGGTAACCCGCAGTTCCCTGCCCATGCTGGCCCGCCATCCCAACGTGGTTGCCATTTTGCCCAACCAGCGCGTTAGGCTGATCCAGCCGCAGGATGTGTCCTACGAGTTGCCCGATCGCCAAGAGCTAGAGCAGGGCGCAACCTGGGGTCTGCAATATCTGGAAATTCCCGAACTGTGGGAAACTACCAAGGGCGCGGGCGTGCGCGTGGCCGTGCTGGATACGGGCGTTTATGGCGAACACCCGGCGCTTCAGGATCGCGTGAAAGAGTTTGTGGTGATCGATCCACTCGGCCGCACGATTAAGACCTCGGCCAGCTTCGACAGCGACCAGCACGGCACGCACGTCTGCGGCACGATCGCAGGGGGGCAAACGCCGCAAGGACTCGCCATTGGGGTTGCGCCAGAGGCCGACTTGGTAGTGGGCAGTGTGCTGAACGGCTCTGGCACAACGATCGCCCTAGTGCGCGGCCTCGTGTGGGCGGTGGAAAACGGAGCGCAGGTGATCAATATGTCCCTTGGGTTCAGTTACTACGACCCCCGATTTGGGCTGATTTTTGAGGAACTGATGCAGCAGTATGGGATTGCCTCAGTGGTGGCGATTGGCAACAGCAACCACGGCAATTCTTGTTCTCCAGGGAATGCCTACAGCGCCTTTGCGGTCGGCGCGGTGGGTCGCATGTCTCGCAACCGAGCCGATGTCGCCTTTTTCAGCAGCGGAGCCAGTCTGGTCTATCCCGACCCCAACCATCAACTGGTGACGAAGCCCGATATCGTTGCCCCTGGCTGCAATGTGTATTCTTGCATTCCGCCGGAGGGCGAATCGGAAGGGCACGAGTATGCCGTGATGGATGGTACTTCGATGGCTACACCGCACGTTTCTGGGGCGATCGCCCTGCTGATGGCCGCCAAGCCCGACGTACCCACGACCGCAATCCTAGAAGCCCTCTGCCAGACCGCCAAACATCCCGATGGCGACAAATATCGTCCCGACAATCGCTGGGGCTATGGACTGATTCAGCCGCTAGAAGCGCTCAAAGCGCTGAATTCCTAGCGAATTTCTAGCCAAAACTTCAGTTCTTCATAGGAGTTTCATAGACATACGCAGTGGGAAGGTTAATTTGCTGGATGCGCTGCCTTGCGGAACCTTCTGTCTTGCGTCATACTGCGCTTGGCAGAGTTTTCTGAAGTTTCTGTCATTGCTTTGAGTTTTCGGATAGGCTGAAGGAACACACTTGGGTTGCAGATCATTGTCTCCGTTTCCAAGGTGAGCTTGAGGTTGGCTGAGCTATGGCAGACGCGCTGCGAGATACGGACGGCTGGTTGAATCGCGATGTAGGTTCTCTAGGTTCTCTGGAGTCTTCGCCTATGCCGCAGACGGAGGCTTTACTGGGTTGCCATGCCGCTTATCGAGAGGGTCGGGAAAGCGTCAGTCATGGCACAGGTCGTCAGGGCGATCGCGCTCAAGAGCGTGTTCAAGATCGCGTTCAAGATAGCTTGGCTAGAAACAACGCGCCTGAAATCGAGCCTAGAATCGAGCCTAGAAATGAAACTAAAGAGACTAAACCTATCGAGCCTGAAATTCGCGTTGGTTCACCCAAGCATCTGTCCAAAATCAGCCCAGAATTTGGCGCACGGCTGGAGCATCTGAAGCCTCAGCAGAAAATTCGGGCGGTGGTGATGCTGGAAACCGATCGCTCTGAGGTTGGACGAGGGCCAGGTAGCCCGATGCCGCCTGCCCCAGCCCGCCGCCAAACGCCAGAGGAACGACAAGCGGCGATCGCCCGCATTCGCGCAGCCGCCCAGCGCTCTCTGGAGGAGATTCGCCCCATTTTGGAAGCCTTTCACGCCAATTTGCTTGCGCCCTCTCCCGACGCGGTTGGCGCAGTTCCAGTCGAAATTGACGCGGCAGGCATTCCCGTACTGGCCCAGTCCAATCGGGTTCGCACGATTTTGGAAGACCAGGAAATCCACACGATTGACGGTTCGCGAGTGCGGCGATCGCGTCCTTTGCCCTTCTCTCGCTGAGTCAGTTTATCTCTAAAAATTAGGTCTTTCTTGGATTCTTCTCGTTTCGATCTGCCTGCGCGGTTGCAGTCTGCTGCATTTGTTGCACGGGGTAATTTGGAGGGTGCATCCCACTTTTGTACCCCTCACCCTAAATCCCTCCCCCGCTTTGGGAGAGGGACTTCCGATTTGGCTCCTTTTCTCCCGTTTTGGGAGAAGGGGCCGGGGGATGAGGGCAATCTTGCAGAACTGGGATGCGCCCAATTTGCAGTGCCTATCTGCGCTCCAATTCGCGCCCCAGTTCACGCCCCAGTTCACACCCCAATTCGCGCCCCAGTTTGCACCCCAGTTTGCACCCCAGTTTGCACCCCAGTTTGTATCCGACTCTGTGCCAATCTTCCCGCTAGTATTCCTGTGTGTGGCGGGCTTTCCTTGACCCAGCGACCATTCCCCGAAATGATGAGCTTGGGGCGGAGTGGATGCGCCTGTGCCAATTTTGGATTTTAGATTGGCGATTTTGGGCTGCCCATCTAGTTGCCCCGCTAATTGCCCCACTAGTTGCTCATCTAGCGGCTCATCTAGCGGCTTAGCCAAGCGCATGTGACCTGCTCCTCAGCCCAAACCCCTAGCCCCTTGACCCCTGACCCTTTATACAGTTTTCGTTGGATTTTATGACTATTGCTCCGTTGACTCGACAAAAGCCCCGATACGTCGTCCTGCTGTTTATGGTGGGCGTGCATTTGGGGGCGCTGCTGGCGCTGTTGCCAGGAATGTTTAACTGGGGGGCGATCGCCCTCCTCGTCTTTCTGCATTGGGTGACAGGCGGATTGGGCATCACCCTGGGCTGGCATCGGCTCGTTAGCCACCGCAGCTTTCAGGTGCCCAAGTGGCTGGAATATCTGCTGGTGTTTTTTGGCACGCTGAGTATGCAGGGCGGCCCGCTGGAGTGGGTGGGGCTGCACCGCCATCATCATGTCCATTCGGATCAAGAGCGCGACCACCACGATTCTGGGCGCGGCTTTTGGTGGAGCCACATGGGCTGGATGTTTTACGACGTGCCCGCCATGGCCGAAACCGACCGCTACACCCGCGACATTGCAGACGATCCGGTTTATCAATTCTTTCAGCGCCAGTTTTTCTGGATTCAGGTGGCGTTTGGTGGGCTGCTCTATCTGCTGGGCGGCTGGCCGTTTGTGGTGTGGGGCGTGTTTGTGCGGCTGGTGGTGGTCTATCATTGCACCTGGCTGGTGAACAGCGCCACCCATCGCTTTGGCTATCGCAGCTATGATTCGGGCGATCGCTCGACCAACTGCTGGTGGGTGGCCCTGCTGACCTACGGCGAAGGCTGGCACAATAACCACCACGCCTTCCAGTATTCCGCCCGCCACGGGCTGGCCTGGTGGGAGCTTGACCTCACCTGGGCGACGATCGCCCTGCTGCAAAAGCTGGGGCTAGCGACTCAGGTCAAGCTGCCTCATTCCAAAGCCTGAGTGCCGACCTAAGGCTTTGTTAACTTCTTGCACCAGACCAGACGCATGGTTCTAAAATTTCGGGAATATCCTGGCGCGGAATTTTAAGCTGCCGCGAGTTCTGGATCACTCTCCGGATCAACCACGGTCTGGAGCACCAACGGTCGCAGAAGGAGAACCTTCATGGGTGCAACACAGCTAGAGGAGGCGCTGCCCTATCGCTGGGCAGAGTCGCCAGCGGGGCGTGAGGCCTGTGCCAATGACCAGCGCTGGCTGGGGGGCATTGTGGCAAACGCGGCTCCTTTTTCGGACTGGTGGGCCAAGGCGCGAATCGTGCAGCTTGCCTACGAGCCGATGTATGACGCAGATCCCGCAGTGTATCAGGGAAAAGCCGACCCCAGGGCGATCGCCCATGCCCTCCACGACGAACTCAAAGCCTACGCTCAGGCGTTTGACTGGGCCCAGTGCCAGGAGCGCTACCCTGGCTTTTGCAAGCGCGTCGATGAAGATTATGTGATCAACACGCTCAACCACTGGAAGCGGCGCGAGTTTACCAAGGCGATCGGGCGAAATTTTGAGGTATATCGCTATTTGGGGCAGGCGGGCACAGAGGGCGAATGCGGCGAATGGTGTACCCAAAACACGTTTCTGGTCGTCAGCACGGCATCGGTGTCGCTGGCAGTCGAGCGATCGCTCCCCAATCCCAAGCTGTTTCGCCCGCTGTTTAACGTGGATGAGTTGGCGGAAATCATCCATCAGCGCAAAGTCCGCGCCCTGACGCTGCGAACCCACGGCTACGCCAACCCAGCGAGCGGCTTCTACAAGTTTTTGGCAGACGAGGCGAATTACCTCTTTGCCCGCCCCAAGCCTGGCGCGGAACCCACCGACACGCTGGGCGAAGACCATCTCTATATCGGCTATCACTGGCCCAGCGAACAGCCCGTGTTTAACCGGGGGCTGATGCGCGACTCGATGAGCAATCTGGAAATTTTAATGAAATTCCTGGGTAGCCTGCTGCTGCTCAGCTTCATTCCCAGCGTGGTGCTGATCGGCATGACCGAGCTTGCCGAAAAGATCGACCTCGTGCAGGATGTGGGGCCGCAGTGGCATCTGGCGATCGCCGCTGGGGTCTTTTTCCTGTGGCTGTCGCTGCTGATGCTGCTGCGGTCGGTGGTCTATCAGCGCGATCGCTACCGGGCGATTCACTACGGCGCACCGGATCTAGCAGAGTTTTTCTGGCGGCTAGACAAGTCGCTCAAGCGCCTCATGCTCCGGGATATGCGGCTGTCGGAACGTGACGACCGGGCCCAACTGGCCCTCAAGCGCGATCGCAAACTGGTGAACCTGATTGGCCACAGCATGGGCGGGCTGGTGCTGGTGAACGTGCTGCGGGTGCTGTCGGATCGCTTTGGCAAAGATGACCAGGAATCCAATGACGATGGACTGGGCGATTGCCTCAAGCTGGGCAAGCTGATCCTGGCCTCGCCCGATATTCCCCTGGAGCTGCTGCGGGAAGGGCGAAACAACTACGTCCGCTCTGCCATTCGCCGCTGCGAGCAGATTTACCTAATGTCGAGCGATCGCGACATTGTGTTGCGCTATCTCTCCACCCTGGGCAACTGGTTTAGCGAACCCAGCGTGGAAATGTCAGGTCTGCGCCTGGGCAACGTGTTTTTGCCGCCCAACCCAGAGAAAGAAATTCAAAAAACGCCCCGCCGCAAGCGCCGCCGAGAGCAGCTTAAGATTTTGCTGATTCGCAGCGCAATTTTGACTCGTCAGGCGGTGCGTCCCACGTCTGCCTACGATTTGTTTGAAAATTTCAGCTACCTGGACTGCTCCAAGATGAAGGGCGTGAACGCGGTTGCCCTGGAGCTCAACCCATTCACCGCGATTCCCATCGATGCGATTAACACGTTCTTCTATCTAACAGGGCGCATCGACGTGCATGGCGGCTACTTTTTCACCTATACGCCCACGTTCAAGCTGCTGCCTTTTTTGATGCAAGTCACTGCGCCCAGCGAAGAAGATGTCCGCCACGAACTGGATCGCTTTGATGAGCGCGACACGATTCGGTTTCTCTATCGCGCCATTCCCACACCGGGCAGCGTGGACATCGACACAAGCGTCGTCGAGTCGGACGAACAGAGCGACATCGCGATAGGATCATCAGAAGCGCCCTAACTTCTGGTTTTTGCCACTGCGTCCCTCATGCTTGAGTCGTTGAGTCGATTACCCCGCATTTTTACGATTGGGCTGATTTTCCCCGTCGTGTTTCTCAACGCTTGGCTGCTGCTGCTGTTTGCCCAGTGGCTCCAGCCGCTAATCAGCACCCTGATTGCCGCAACGCTCGTTTCTTTCTTGCTGGACTATCCCATCCGCTTTTTGCAGCAGCGCGGTGTGCGGCGCAGCATCGCTGTCGGAGTCGTGTTTCTGCTGTTCCTGATTGTGCTGAGCGTGCTGCTGGTGTTTATCGTGCCGCTGATTTTGCGCCAGTCGAACGAGTTGCTCACCCGCCTGCCAGAATGGCTGAAGTCTGGCCAGCAGCAGTTGAAATCTCTGGAAGCCTGGGCCATTGAGCAACAGATTCCCGTAGACCTGAGTACGACGCTGAATCAGCAAATCGAGCGGCTGACGGGCGTGCTGCGATCGCTCACCACGCAGGTCATCAGTCTGGTCTTTAGCGCCATTGGCAGCATTGTGAATATCTTCCTGACGGTGGTGTTCACGATTTTCCTGGTGCTGCGGGGCGAACAGCTTTGGGCGGGCATTTTGGGCTGGCTGCCGTCGCCCTGGGGCGATCGCATTCGGCAGTCGCTACCGCAAAACTTTGAGCGCTTCATTGTGGGACAGGCGACGCTAGCCACCATCATGGGTCTGTCGCAAACGGCGGCAATGCTGATTTTGCGAATTCCCCTGGCAGAGCTATTTGGCCTGGGCATCGGTGCGGCCAGTCTGATTCCCTTTGGCGGCAGCACGACGCTGGTGATCGTCAGTTCCCTGCTGGCGCTGCAAAACTTTTGGCTGGGTGTAAAAGTGCTGATCGTCGGCGCGGTGATTATCCAGATTTGCGAAAACCTGATCGGCCCGCGCATTGTGGGCGAGTTGACGGGGCTAAACCCAGTGTGGATGCTGATTTCGCTGGATATCGGGCTGAAGGTGGGCGGCGTGCTGGGGCTGCTGGTGGCCGTGCCGATTGCAGGCTTCATCAAGGCAACGGTGGACACGGTTCGCACCAATCGGGGCAACCTGCTGGAGGCGCTGCTGGCTAGCTCGGCTGCCTCAGAAAATCAGCCTGTGGATGTGGCGCAATAGCTAGCGCAATGGCTAGCGCAATAGCTAGCGCAGTTAGCACAATTAGCGAAATAGCCAGTGCAACAATTAGCGCAATGGCTATCTCGCGCAATCGTTGCAGGTTGGAGGATTACGGCTCTGAACCGCCGTGCGAGAAGGATTGGGGATGGGGCAAATCCTCGAAGCCACCTGCCTCGGCCAGGGTGTAGAGCGGGCGGCCGCGCACGTCTTCGTAGATGCGCCCGATGTATTCGCCGAGAATGCCAATGCAAATCAACTGCACCGCGCCCAGAAAAAAGACGGCGATCGCGATCGTGGCAAAGCCTGTCAGCCGTGAGTTGGGTTCAAACAAGCGCCAGTAGATCACCAGCCCCATCATCAGCAGGGCGATCGCCGCCGCTGCCATGCCCATATAGGTCGAAAGCCGCAGGGGAATAATCGAAAACGACACCAGCCCGTTGATCGCCAGCGCCAGCGACTTGCGGAAGGTATACTTCACCTCGCCCGCAAACCGGGGGTCGCGGTCAAACAGCACCGCCGTCTGCCGAAAGCCCACCCAGGCGCGGAGTCCGCGAATGTAGCGGTTGCGCTCTGGCATCCGATTCAGCAGGTTGACCACGGCCCGATCCATCAGGCAAAAGTCGCCCGTGTCCGTGGGAATATCCACATCCGCCAGCTTCCGCAAAATGCGATAAAAGCCGTAGGCCAGCCCGCGCTTGAGCAGACCTTCCTGTTTGCGGCGAGTCCGCTGGGCGTAGACTACCTGATAGCCTTCCTGCCACCGTTCCACCAGTTGCAAAATTAGCTCCGGCGGGTCTTGCAAGTCGGCATCCATCGTCACCACCGCTTTGCCTCGTGCAAAGTGCAGCCCCGCCGTCACTGCTGTCTGATGCCCAAAGTTTCGCGCAAAGCTGAGGTAGCGCACGCGGGGGTCTTGCTGATGCAGGTCGCGCAGCATGGATAGCGTGCGATCGCCGCTGCCGTCATCAATCAAAATTAGCTCTGCGTCTCCATCCAGCGACCCCATAACCCGGCTGACGCGGCGATATAGCTCTGGAATATTCGCCTCTTCGTTGTACACAGGCACCACGATGGAATATTTGGGGAAATCGCTGCATCGAGAACCCCCGGATTGTGACGACCTTGACTGTCCGAGCATGGGCGTGACGTGGGTGTGAGGTGGGTGTGAATAGAGTGGCGAATCGGGTTGCGAATGGGTCTACGAACCATTTTGGAATCTAGATCTCACCGTCAACTGACAAGCCGAAGAGACAACTCTCAAGCAATTGTGATACGGCTTTTGTGAGGCGGCTTTGAACGGGCGCATCCCAGTTCTGCAAGTTTGCCCTCATCCTCCAGCCCCTTCTCCTGCTCTGGGAGAAGGGGAGCCGGATTGGAAGTCCCTCTCCCGCTTTGGCAGAGGGATGTAGGGTGAGGGTTACAAAAGTGGGATACCCCCGCTTTGCACTAGGTTTGGTCGTTTATTTAGACATTGTTTATCTGGACATTGTTTATCTGGACATTGTTTATCTGGACATTAAAATTGAACCTTACACTAATTACACTTGAGGACTAACGACGACCCGTGAGGCGATCGCGCAATTGCTTGATTTTGTCGCGCATTTTAGCAGCCTCTTCAAACTCTAGCTTCTTCGCGGCTTCCTTCATTTCGGCTTCCAGCTTCACGATCAGGTCGGGAATATTCTCTAGGGGCAGATCCTCCGACTGGTCGATTATTTCCTCCAGTTCGTGGGCGCTGACTCGGCGCGACACTTCCAGAAATTGGAGAATCGCATTGTTTTGGCGACGCACGATCGGCTGCGGCGTAATGCCGTGTTTCTCGTTGTATTCCATCTGGATCTGGCGGCGGCGCTCGGTTTCCTCGATGGCTCGGGCCATGCTGTCGGTGAGGTTGTCGGCGTAGAGAATGGCCTGTCCCCGGACGTGCCGCGCTGCCCGGCCAATGGTCTGAATGAGCGATCGCTCTGCCCGCAAAAACCCTTCCTTATCTGCGTCCAAAATCGCCACCAGCGACACTTCTGGCAAGTCCAATCCCTCCCGCAGCAGGTTCACGCCGATTAGCACATCGAACGCCCCCTGACGCAAATCTTGCAGGATCTCGATCCGCTCGATGGAATTGATCTCGGAATGCAAATAGCGCACCCGAATACCACGCTCTTGCAAATATTCAGTCAGGTCTTCGGCCATGCGTTTGGTCAGCGTGGTGACCAGCGTGCGCTCGCCTTTTTCCACGCGATCGCGCACCTCGCCCAGCAAGTCATCGATCTGCCCCTCCGTCGGACGCACAAAAATTTCTGGATCAAGCACCCCCGTCGGGCGAATTACCTGCTCCACCACCCGCCCGGTTCCGCGAAGGTAAACACTCGATGCGTCTTTGCCTTCGCCCGTTGTTTCAAATACCCCATCCGACACCTGCAACTCCCAGTCGCCTGGTGTGGCTGATACAAAAATGCACTGATTCACTTTTTGCCAGAATTCTTCGTCCTTGAGGGGGCGGTTGTCGGCAGCGCTGGGCAGACGAAACCCGTGTTCGATCAGGACGGTTTTGCGAGCGCGATCGCCGTTATACATGCCCTTCAACTGCGGCAGCGTAACGTGCGATTCGTCAATCACCAGCAGCCAATCCTTGGGGAAATAGTCCAGCAAACACTCCGGCGGCGACCCGGCCGGGCGACCTGCCAAGTGTCGCGCATAGTTTTCCACGCCGTTGCAATAGCCCACTTCCCGCAGCATTTCTAAGTCGTAGCGGGTACGCTGCTCCAGTCGCTGGGCTTCCAATAACTTATTTTCGCTTTCCAATTCCGCCAGCCGTTCTTTGAGTTCATCCTGAATGGCGATGCAGGCCGCCTCTAGCCGATCCTCCGGCGTGACAAAGTGTTTGGCAGGATAAATGTTCACCGATTCCATGCTTTGCAGCGTTGCGCCCGTGATTGGATCGATATAGCGAATGGCATCGATTTCGTCCCCAAAAAACTCAATCCGAATGATGCGATCTTCATAGGCCGGGCCAATCTCCAAGACATCGCCTTTGACCCGGAATCGGCCCCGACCCACGTCCAGGTCATTGCGCTCATATTGCACGGTGGAGAGATCGCGCAAGATCTGCCGCTGATCCGTCTCCATGCCCACGGCAAAGCGAACCGATGCGTTCAAATACTCTGCCGGAATTCCCAATCCGTAAATGCAGCTAATGGAGGCCACTACGATTACGTCTTTGCGCTCAAACAGCGATCGCGTTGCAGAATGGCGCAGCATGTCGATTTCTTCGTTAATCGACGCGGTTTTGGCAATGTAAGTATCCGTCACCGGAATATAGGCTTCCGGCTGGTAATAGTCGTAATAGCTGATGAAATATTCCACTGCGTTGTCAGGGAAAAACTCGCGCAGCTCATTGCACAACTGCGCCGCCAGCGTTTTGTTGTGGGCCAGCACCAGCGTCGGCTTGCCCACGTTCTGAATCACACGAGCGATGCTGTGGGTTTTGCCCGTGCCCGTTGCGCCCAGCAGGGTTTGGTAGCGGTGTCCCTGCTGCACGTAGTCGGTGAGTTGGGCGATCGCCCTTGGTTGGTCGCCCTTTGGTTCAAACGGTGCCTGAATGTTGAACGATGACATACCCGTTGTTAAATTGCAGAGAACAAGCGGCCTTCTTACATCATGCCGGATTTGCCCCTTTTCGGGGTTGGATGGGAACAATATCCCTGGGCGATCGCTGAGAATAATTACCCATCCAGGGGGCCCTAAAAGCTTGGCCCCTGGGTTATATTAAAAAGAATTACAGAAACGCAAGCACGAATTGACAAAAGTGCAGGTTTCCCCATTTACTCTATTAACCTTAGTTGCGAGTGTGAGGACAGTTCGGTGACGTTTCAGCCTTCTTTGACCACGACCGCAGGCGATTCCCAAATTGCCGAATTCTTTCAGCAGTCTGCTGGCGAATGGCGCTCTGAGCGGCGCTACTATACCCTGCCCGACGGCGAAACCAAGGAAATGGTCAGCCAGATTCAAGTCCGCTTTTTGACCCAGGGCTGCGACGAACTGCGCCACCTCGCCCGCCTGCACGAACTGGAAGATGACACCTGCCTCACCTGCGGCACGGAGGTCGCCTGGAATAGTGCCGAAGCGCTATCGGGACGCACCCAGTCCAGAGGCTCTACCCTCTTCGGCGCGATGGGAAATCTGCTGTACCGCGATCGCGGCTTTGCCACCACCAAGCCCGTCACCGCACTCTACTACTTCACCAATCCCCAAACCCTCTGCCTCCGCACTGAATACAAAGGCTCCTCCTTCGAGGAGGAAATCAAGCTCATCGGGCAACTCTACCGCACCCGCCAGACCATCATCACCCGCGAAGGCGAACAGCAGATGATTGGGCAATACCTGGAAAAGCGAATTGTTTAGAGACTGGGAATAGGGGCAGCTTTGAAGCAACTCTGGCCTATCTAGCTGCCAAGTTCACGCAGAATTGCACGTAGAGAACTAGCCGCTATATGGCTCAAGACCCTGCTTATTCGAGAGAAGCTTCGAGCTGAGCAATAAGCGATGGCAAATTGTAGGTCACTGTATTCCAAACAATATTAAAGTTGACATCGAAGTAGGCATGAACGACGCGATTTCTCACGCCTATAATTTCACTCCAGGGAATATCTGGAAACTCTCCCCGATGCTCTGGAGATATGTTTGCTGCGGCTTCGCCAAAAATTTCAATCAGCCGAACGATTGCCAGTGTTAGCACTTCGTTTGACTCCAAATCAGCTTGAGTTTTACCCTGTGTAAATTCGCAGGCTTTTTTGGAATAGTCCAGCATATGTTGCAGGCGAGTTGTATCGTCAATTTTGGTCATGTTCGCGCATATTGAGTAACAGCTTCATCAATTACTTCTTGCCGAAAATAACGGCTGAGTTCCTGAGGTGTTCTGAGATCCGCTTTCCTACCAATCATGGTAGATAGCTCATTTTCGATACGAACAATTTCAAAATATCCAATGCAAGCTTCTGGCAAAAATTCCACTAGGAAATCGACATCGCTGCGATCTGGATCAAAATCGTCGCGCAGGATGGAGCCAAATAGCGAGAGTTTGCGAATGCGGTGCTTCTGGCAAAAATCTGCAAGCTTGGCGCGATCCAGCTTGATGTGTGTCAGGTTTGCTGCGAGGGCTGGAGCAATGCGATCCGGCAACAAAGGAGAAGATGTCATAGGGCGAGATCTGGTAACAGTGGGGAGCGTGGAGAAATCGTCTGGGTGCTGGACTCACTTCTCATTTTCGCTGAGTTTTGCGCTTCGATGATGGCACCTCCGGCTTGCAATGGCTGTTAATCCTGAACCCCAGACTTGAAGCAATTTAGAGCGAATTAAAGCGAATTAAAGCGAAAGTTTCTCAGTTGCGTTTCTTAACTCCGCCCTCCAACTCCGCTAGCGCCTGAGCTATCGTTAGGAAGAAACACTTCCTGGGAGTCGGAGCGATGGGACGGCTGTGGTGGATTGGGCTGTTTTTGGCGGGGCTGATCTTGGCGCTGGGTCATGTGCCGGGGCTGGGCAGTCGGGGCGAGTATGAGTCGATTGTGCTGGACTTTCGGGATGACTTGACGGCGGCAGAAGTGGAGCAGCAGCTAGGGGCGATCGCCCAGCAGTTCAGCATCACACCCCGTCTCAACAGCGCTTTTTCCGAAGCTGAGCAAGTTTACATTTTGCCAGGGGATCAGCAAACCCTGCGATCGCTCCGCCGCTCTGACCTGCGTCGCTATACAGAATCCATCGACCCCAACTATATCTATCGCACGCTGGACGTGCCCAACGACCCCGACTATCCCAAACAGTGGAATCTCCAGACCCTTCAGATGGAATCTGCCTGGAACGAGAGCAAGGGCGCGGGCACGACCATTGCCGTCATCGACACGGGCATCGCGCCTGTGCCCGATTTGCAGCAGACCAAGTTTGTCCCCGGCTACGACTTTGTAAACGACCGGGAAGAGGCGATCGACGACAACGGCCACGGCACCCACGTCGCCGGGACAATTGCCCAATCCACAAACAACAATCTCGGCGTGGCGGGCATTGCCTACGAAGCCAGCCTGATGCCGCTGAAGGTGCTGGGCGCGGAGGGTGGCGGCACGGTAACGGACATTGCTGAGGCGATTCGCTTTGCTGCCGACCACGGGGCGGACGTAATTAACCTCAGCCTGGGTGGGGGTGGCGACGCGGGCGTGATGCGGGATGCCATCGACTATGCCCACGGCAAAGGCGTGGTGATTGTGGCTGCGGCAGGCAACGCCAACACCAACGCCGCCGGATTTCCCGCCCGCTATGGCAACGTGATTGCCGTGTCGGCCGTGGATGCCACGGGAGCCAAAGCGCCATATTCCAACTTCGGCGCGGGCGTGGACATTGCTGCACCGGGCGGCGCGTTTGAGGGCGAAAACGACGCAGGCGGCATTTTGCAGCAAACCATCGATCCGGAGACGGGCGAACCCGTGTTTCGTGCCTTCCAGGGCACCAGCATGGCCGCGCCCCACGTTGCCGCTGTTGCTGCGCTGGTGAAATCCGTAGGCATTACGGAACCGGAGGCGATCGCCCAAATCCTCAAATCCTCCGCTCGCCAGGTTACGGAAGACCCGCTCAACCACTTCGGCGCAGGCCGGCTGGATGCCAACGCTGCGGTGCGCCTGGCCCAGCAGGAAAATCTGGACGTGAAAGACTTCCTGCGCTGGCTGCGCGACAATGGCTATCTCAACCTGCGCTTCTGGTTTGATGGCGGCGCGGTGGCGCTGTTGCCCAAGCTGGGCATGGTGCTGGGGTCATACCTGCTGGCGTGGCTGCTGCGGCGCTATGTGCCCGTGCTGAGCCTGTCGCTGGGGCTGGGCCTGGTCGCAGGCAGCAGCGGCTTTTTCCCGTTCCGGGGTTTCTATATCTACGACCTGCCGCAATATCCCTTCCGGCTTTTGGGTAGCTCGATTCCTGAACTGGGCGGCGCAATATCCGGCAGTGCAGCACTGAACCCGCTCTTCGCCAGTGTACTGATTCCGTTTGGGCTAGTGGCGCTGCTGCTGGGCCATGCCTGGGGCAAGTGGGTGGCCATCGGCGCAACGCTGGGTGTGGCGGCCTGTTTGGGCATTAGCGCGGTGGTCGACCCGCAGGTGATGGGATTGGGCACAGGGGCGATCGCCCGTGGATACTTGGCGTTAAACGCGCTGCTCTGTGTGGGTCTGGCAACTCTGGCGGCCAAGGCGGCTGCCCGCGCCTAGTTCCCCACCTCCCTCTTTAAGAATCCCTCTAGCGACTTACGCAGGGGGACGATTTCTCAAGAGCTGCACCCGCGAGAAATCGTCCAAAACCCAGAAAGCTTATTGCCGGTGCGTAAGTCCTGTCCCACTTTGGAAAGGGATGGCGGCGACTGCCGACTGTTAATATTCTTTCCTCAGATAGACCCTGCTAGAGCAAGCATCTGCGATGCTATAGACACTCGAAAGTCAACCTGTCGATTGACTGGATTTACACGGTAGAGTTACACGGGTTTACACGAATTTACACGAATTTACAAGGGTTCTATGGCTGGGATCAATCAGTTCAAAACGCTGGCGCTGCTGGCCTTGCTCAGCGGCTTGATTGTGCTGGCGGGCTATTTGCTGGTGGGCGATGAAACGGGTCTCTATTACGGGCTGGCATTTGCGGCGCTGAGCAGCTTCGGCTCCTGGTACTATTCCGACCAGGCGGCACTGGCGGCGTTTCAGGCCAAGCCCACGCCGCGAGAAGAGGCTCCAGCGCTGTACGACCGCATTGAAAAACTGTGCGATCGCGCTGGGCTTCCCATGCCTGCGGTGTATATCGTGCCGTCAGAGTCGCCCAATGCCTTCGCCACCGGCCGCGACCCCAATCACGCGGCGATCGCCCTCACCGAAGGCATCATCAAGCTGCTGCCGCCAGACGAGCTGGATGCTGTTATTGCTCATGAACTCACCCACGTCCGCAACCGCGATACGCTGACGCAGGCTGTGGCGGGAACCCTGGCCGGATCGCTCACCTACCTGGGGCGCATCCTGACGCTGGGCGCACTCTATTTCCCGGTGTCGCGGGCGGGGCGACGCGGCAACAATCCCCTGGCAATTTTGTTTTTGCTGGTGGTGGGGCCGATGGCGGCGGGGCTGATCCAGATGGCGATTTCTCGCACGCGGGAGTTTGCCGCCGATGCCGGAGCCGCCGAGATCACGGGCGATCCCCTGGCACTGGTTCGCGCTCTGGAGGCCCTAGAAGCGACAGGACAGAAGGTTCCCATCCACGGCAATCCCGCCTTTGCACCGCTATTCATCGTGAATCCTCTATCGCGGGAAGGGCTGATGACGCTGTTCATGACGCACCCGCCTGTTGAAGAACGGATTAAGCGGCTAAAGGAAATGGCCGCACAAGCCGCGAGTTCAGAGACGAATCCGCCGACCGCGTTGAGTCCGTCGGTGTAGGAAGAGGGAAGAGGGAAGAACGAAGAGGGAAGAGGGAAGAACGAA
>NZ_DVEA01000332.1:0-22554 GCF_015295965.1 Thermoleptolyngbya sp. M55_K2018_002 | reverse complement strand
CTGAGTGCTTAACATTACAGGCGATACCTTTTCAAACACCCTCTTAGAGAAATTGGTTTAAGCGCCAAGGTATTCTGCTAAACCCACCCTGAAGGCAAGCTTAGTTTGTAATTTCTTCGGCGGCTCTGTTCATCACGCGCTGGGCACCCTTGCCCAAGTCTTCTGCACCCTGCTGAATCTCCTGGGTTGCACCTTTTGCATTTTCAATAGCCCGGTCAAAAACAGACGGAGCTTCATCTTTCGCCCGTTCAAGATTGTTCTTTAGATTGCGACTGCCTTGCTCCGTTCCTTCCACCAGATCTTTCCTCGTTTGCTCAATCGAGTCGTTCAGACTTTTTGAAACCTGGCGAGCCTGCTCTGGCAAAACATTTTCGTGGGTAATGTTATCAATTAGCTCCTGTGGGGTCGTTGCCCGATTTTGCAGATTTTTCTCAGCGCGATCGATTAACTTTCTGGCCTTTGCATCTGCCGCACCCCGGTCATACTGAGGATCATCCGCATAGCCATTCATGCCACCCTGACTGGGCTGATTCGTGCCGTAGATTCCGCGCTTGGTGATTACTTCTCGCTCTGAAGCACGGGCAGAGGAACCGGGCTGAGACCCCGCGCTTGGGCTGGAGGCGTGGGGAATTTCTCTGGCTGAGGTGCTTCCTGCACAAGCAGTGCTGCTGAACAGCAGAAAAGATATAAATAGTGCAATTAAACTCTTCTGAGCCTGAGCCAGGGTAAGACGCTCAGTTAATTTCTTGAACCAGTTTGATGATCTGATATTCATAGAATCCTCCGTGAATCTAATTGATAGAAGGCTGTCAGTAAAGTGCTAAGGAAAGCAGAAAAGAAACCTCTAGCCTTAGCTGGTGTTCGTCCAACTGAACTTTCGCACTTTGGAAACAGCGACAAACTACAGATGAAGAAACACACCTCTAGCACTCGGCAAATTGCAACCTCAAATCCTAAATCCAAAGCTCAAATCTTGATTTGATCAGATCTGATCAGTATTGATCAACTCTAATCAGCTTCTGATCAATTTCGAGTGGCTCAGAACTTAAAATTAAGAGCGGCTCGCAAAGGGGAACCTGCTCGCCAACCTTAACTGACGATATCGCTCCGAATAAGCCGATCCAGAGAAGAGATTTCCTTAAGCTCAAGACTTTATCTGACACTATTCAGCGTAGTGAAGTGACCTGTCGCTAGGCTCTAGCTCAGGTCAGATTTGATTCATGAAAAAGATCATCCCAATTAGTACAGGACTTACGCACTTGCGATACGTTTTCTGGGCTTTGAAGGATTTCTAGCAGGCCGCGCCCGCGAGAAATCCTTCAATTGCGTAAGTTCTAATAGTAGCCAGGGGTAAAAGATTTCAGGTCAGTTTCTGCGGAGGGTCGGGAGGAGTCCATAAAGACTTGAGGGGCATGGGCGGGTTCTCCGGAATCCCTGTTGCCTGATGCGTATTAATCCCCGTAGTGCTTTCTGGCTCGATTTCCAGCATGAAGCATCTATCTCTTGACCAAAAACTCTGAACTTGGCGATTTGCCGCTGGAGGCTCCTGAGATGAAGCATTTTGCCGTGTTGCTGTCCCTGTTGCGCGATCGCCCGGATTTTATCGACGATATTCGCCGCAATTTCAAAGTCGAGCGCAAAAGCGTATCGCTGCTGATTTCGAGCTGCTTCTTTTTCGCAATTTATGGTGCCATTATCGGCTCCTCCAGCAGTTGGATGCAGATGATTGCATCGGCGATCAAACTGCCCGCGCTGTATTTGCTGACGCTGGCTATCTGTCTGCCAACGCTGTTTTTCTTTGATGTGCTGTTTGGTTCGCGGCTGAAATTTAGCCAGTACGTGGCGCTGTTGATGACGGCAATGGCGACCATCAGCGTGCTGCTGTTTAGCTTTGCGCCGATTACGCTATTTTTCTTGATTTCGGTTCATGACTATATCTTTTTCCAACTGCTGAATGTTGGCATCTTTGGGCTGACCGGGCTGGTAGGGATACGGCTGTTCTATCACGGGATGCGATCGCTCGCAGAGCAGGATGCGATTAGACTCCAGCCGGAGGGGCTGCCCAAGGGCGAACTGCCCGATTATGATTCCTATTACAAATCAGATGAATTAGATAAGATAGACGAACTGGACGAAGTGGGCGATCGCCCTGCCCAATTCCGAGACTTTGCGCCGCCGGATGATGTGCGGGTTCCTGCCAAACACGGCAGCCTGGCCACCAAAAATAACAGCGACCTGCTCAACACACGCCTAAAGTTGCTCCGCTTCTGGCTGGTGTTGTATGCATTGGTGGGCAGTCAGTTGGGCTGGACACTCCGACCCTTCTTTGGCGCACCGGGTCAAGCGTTTCAGTTGTTCCGCCAGATCGAGGGCAACTTTTACAGCGCAGTCTTTAACATAATTCTTAATTTTCTCGGCTTCTAGCGCGTGGCTTCTGGCTCAATGCTTGCATTAAACCTCGGCCCCTGACACTATGCCTTCTCTGACAAACCTCCGGATTACCGAGGATGAACTCGAACGCCTGACGGGGCTGGATATTAGCGACACGTTTATAGGGCGGGCGATTCGTCCGTCGGTGCTGTGGTCGCGGCGACGGCTGCGATCGCTCTTGATGAGCGAAGTGCTAACGCTGGGACTATTCATTATTTTTTGCCTGCCTGTCAGTTTGGTGATTGCTCGAAATCTGCCGGGGTTCACCGGAGAAGATCTGGGTAAATTCCTGGCGATTTCTCTGGGAATTGCCGTAGGCTTGTTTGCGCTGTGGAATGGCTATCTCTGGCGGCGGGGAAAGCAGTTGAGCCAGCTTTCGCATTTGCTTGATCAAGTCGATCGACACAACGAAATCATTGATGCGATCGCCCTGATGGAAGAGTTGGATTCCGTGCGGGCGAACAATCACGAACCTGTGGATCGACAGGAAATTTTTCAGGCTATGGATGCGACTCGCTCCAGCCTGATCTGCGCCCTGACCACCGAAAGGATTGTGCGAAAGCATCAGAAGATGATTGCCAAACGCGCAGAACTTGCAGAGGCGATCGCCCAAAATCTGGCCATGCTGCAAACGCTCCAGGAGAATGCAAAGGCGAATGAATATGGACAGTTTTTGACTGAGGCGCTGAGCATTGGGATCATCGTGCAGCAGGAGTTGTCTGAGTTCATGCCGAGTGAATCTCTCTCGAACCGATAGTCTAATGAGTGAACGTTTTAGTAAACGCCTGAGTAAATGTCTGGGTGAACTTCTGGGTAAACGCTTGAGTGGACTTGATCGAAGAATGCCGGGTGGCTTGAGAATAGCGTCATCGAATGCTGGACGGCTCTACGCCGGATGGTAGTAAAACGCTGCCGCCAGAATCGCGTAGGTCGCCAGCAGCAGCGTCCCGTCCAGCCAGTTCGATCGCCCGTTCAGGCTGATCAGGTTGACGATAAACACGGCGATCGCCACAGTGATGACCTCAAACGGGTTGAAGTCCAGATCCATTGGCTGGCCCATCGCCTGCCCCACCAGCACCAGCACTGGCGCGACAAACAGCGCCACCAGCAGGCTCGACCCCATCGCCACCGACACGGGCAAATCCATGTTGTTTTTCATCGCTACGCGCACCGCCGTCACATAGCCCGACACGTCGCCCAGCAGCGGCAGCAGCACCACGCCCGTAAACAGCGGCGTGAGCGCCCAGTCGGCAATTACCTCCTCCACCACGCCCACAAACAGTTCCGACTCGACGGCAACGCCCACCGTCGCCAGCAGCAGCACTCCGACCCACACCCACAGCGGCGATCGCCCGTCCCCCTCATCTGTCAGCAGCAGCGGGTCTTGTTTGGCCTTGCACACGTCGTAGAGATAGCTGTGGGTCTTCAGCGAAAACACCAGCGTCAGTCCGTAAACCAGCATCAGCACCACCGCCACAAAGATCGACAGGCTGGTGATATCCTGAGCATCGACCACATGGGACGTGTTGATGACAATCGTGGGCAGGGCGATCGCCGTCACCGCCAGCGTCATGGATGAACCGTTCACCCGCACCACAATCGGCTCAAACGATTGCTCTTTATACTTCAGCCCGCCCAGCAGCATCGCCAGCCCCAGCACCAGCAGCAAGTCGCCCAAAATGCTGCCCGTAATGCTCGCCTTGACCAGATCCACCAGCCCACGCCGCAGGGCCGCCAGCGAAATGATCAGTTCCGTCGCATTGCCAAACACGGCATTCATTAGCCCGCCCACCGTCGGCCCCAGCGCTAGGGCTAGCTCCTCAGTAGCGCGGCTGAGGAAGATGGCCAGCGGGGCGATCGCCAGCGCCGAAGTCACAAACACCGCCCCATCGCCCCAGTCTTGCCCGTGCGCCAGCAGCGAAATCGGGATAAAGACCAGCAGCACCAGCGCAGGAAACCGTTTGAGCAGCATAGAGAGGAGAGGAAGAGGTTGGTTGGGGTATAGAGCCGGGGATTAGGAGGGAGAATGTTGATTCTCGATTTTGGATTTTGTTTTGGATTTGCGATTTTGGATTGACCGCCGAGCGTTTGTGGCGCTTCCGTCCACTTCATCTGCCACTGAATCCGTAGCGCTACTGATACCGTTCCTGGGAACGGTAATGGACAGGCGGGGCGCTATCTCATCATCCCCATGCCTCCCCACTCTACCCATCATTCCCTCCCTACACTACGCTACAGTTAAGCTTGTGCATTTCTCACCTTGCCCCAATCCATGACCCCATCCTCCGCAGATCCTTCCGAATGGGAGCGAAGCCCGACCCGTCGCCCCCAGCGCCCGACGGACTGGCGACTGCTCAAGATGCTTCTGCCCTATGCCACGCGGCATCAGCGGCTGCTGCTGATTTCGCTAATCATGTTGATTCCGACGGCGATTGGGGATGCGGTGCAGCCGATCTTGGTGGGGCAGGCGATTTCGCTGATTCGCAATGAGCCAGTGCTGGGCTTTTTGCGGGGATTGACCCTGTCGCAAGGGCTGAATCTGCTGGTGGTGCTGTTGCTAATCACTATTGTGGTGCGGCTGACGTTCGATGGGTTGCAGAGTTTTCTAGTGCAAAAGGTGGGCCAGCGCATTACCGCTGACATTCGCAATGACTTGTTTTTACACGTCACGTCGCTGGCCACTCGCTTTTTCGATCGTACGCCCGTAGGCAAGCTGATTACGCGCCTGACCAGCGATGTGGACGCGCTGGGTGACGTGTTTTCTACGGGAGCAATCGGCATCGTTGGCAATCTTTTTTCAATCATCGTGATTGCGCTGACGATGTTCACGTTGGAATGGCGGCTAGCATCCATGCTGATTGCCATGCTGATTCCCATTACCATCCTCACAATCTACTTTCAGCGGAAATATCGGCAGGCCAACTATCGGGCCCGCGAAGAGCTGTCGTCGCTCAATGCCACGCTGCAAGAGAACATTGTCGGCATCAATGTGGTGCAACTCTTTCGGCGGGAGGCGTTTAATGCCGAACTCTTTCGCACCATCAACCAGCGCTACATCAAAGAGGTCGATCGCACGATTGTATTCGACTCGCTGGTGTCGGCGACGCTGGAATGGATCTCGCTCGTGGCGATCGCCGCTGTGCTTTGGCTGGGGGGCGTGCTGGTGCTGCAACAGGCCCTCCTGTTTGGCACCCTAGCATCCTTCATCCTCTTTGCCCAGCGCCTCTTCGATCCCCTGCGCGAATTTGCCGAACAGTTCACCGCTATCCAGGCGGGCTTTACTGCCCTGGAGCGAGTCAGCGATATCCTGGTCGAGCCGATCGAAATCCGCGATCCGGAAGTCGGGGGTCAAGGAGTCCCGTCTGTTTTCCCTGCTTCTACCCAAACCCCCGGAGAAATCCGATTCGATCGCGTCTCTTTCGGCTACAAAGCGGATGAACTGGTGCTGCGCGATCTGGACTTCACCATTGCTCCGGGCGAGAAGGTGGCGCTGGTGGGGCCGACGGGCGCGGGCAAAAGCTCGATCATTCGCCTGCTGTGTCGGCTGTATGAAGTGACGAGCGGGCGCATTCTGCTGGATGGCGTAGACATTCGCGACATGCCCCAGGCGGAACTGCGGCGGCGGATGGCGGTAATTTTGCAAGACGGATTTTTGTTTGCGGGCGATGTGAAGGGCAATATTGCGCTGGGCGAAAACTACTCAATGGCGGACATCCAGCGGGCGGCAGAGCAGACAAACGTGGCGAAATTTATCGAGCAGTTGCCTCAGGGCTATAACACGGAACTGCGGCAGCGCGGCACAAACCTGTCGGGCGGGCAAAAGCAGCTTCTTGCCTTTGCGCGGGCTGCCATCCGCAATCCGCCGATCCTAGTGCTGGATGAGGCGACTGCGAACCTGGACGTGGGTACGGAATCCCTGATTCAGGAAGCGTTGGAAACTCTGCTAGAAGGGCGTACCGCCATTATCATCGCGCATCGCCTCTCGACGATTCGCAGCGTGGATCGGATTCTGGTGCTGAAGCGAGGACAACTGGTGGAATCGGGCAGCCATGAGGAACTGCTGGCACAAAACGGGTTGTATGCCAGTTTGTATCGGCTGCAAATGCTGGAAGGTTAAGCGCGTGGTTTGGTGTGGTTTGCCAAACGCAATCCGCCTGCAAGGATGATGCGCCTGCAATCTCAAGCGAGATATTTCACATAGACGCGATCGCACCTTGCGGTTTCTACCCCACTGGCGGGTTCGTAGCCCTGTCGCTCGTAGAGCAGGACGGCTTCTTTCAGGACACTAGCGGTTTCGATCCAGATTTGCGTATAGCCGCTGCGGGCGATCGCCCCCTCCAGTTCCATCAGCAAAAACTTGCCCAAGCCCTGGCCGCGCACGCTGGGGTGCAGGTACATTTTGCGAATCTCGACGGCATTTTCACCCCGGCGAATGGGGTAGTAGCCCGCCGTGCCGACGAGGCTGCCCGCTTGCTCCACCACCCAAAATTCGCCGCCCGTCGCCCAGTACGCCGTTTCCACCTGAAGCACGTCCTGGTCGGCTCCGTCGGGTTCGCCGCCGAGTCCATACTCCGCCAGCACCGTGTAAATTAGCTCGGCAGCAACGGCGCGGTCATCCGGCTGCCAGTCTCGAATCCGAAAGGTTTTGTAGGTTGCGTCCATTGCTCAGGCATTGCTTAGTTATTTCTCAGGCAAAGAGGTTCAGCTAAAGCGGCTCAGGCAAAGAGGCTCAGCTAAAAAGAGGGGTTAGCGCTGTTCCATCAGGCGATCGGAAAAGTTAAGGAGTCGTAGGGGCGATAAGTCCATAACTTTTCAGTATCGCGCTGCCAGAGGCGATCGCCGTATAACAGAGACATCAAACGAGGCACACCCCGCTTCACCCTCCAGGAGACACAACCATGCAACTGACCTATCGCGGCACCGAATATACCCCCTGCACCGAACTGCCTGCTACCAGCCAATCATTCTACGGATGCTATCGCGGCGCTGAGATGACGATGCGCTACTCTTCTGAACTGCCGGTTCAGCCCTTCGTCAACCTCACCTATCGCGGCGCACAGTATCACCCCGAAGCGGCTCCCATCTTCAGCAACGCAGCGGCGATCGCCCTCTAAAGCTTCACTGGCTCCCTCTCAGGATCTCTCAACTGGGTCTGCCTAGCGACTCTCTCCCAACTGAACCAATCTAGCTGCACTTAGAGCGATCGCCCTTTCACTCACTGGCGATCGCTCTTCCTTATCTCAACCGACCCAGCATTACTTTTGGAGCTTATCAGACAGGCTAAAAAGTTACCCAGCAGCCCCTCAGCTTATCTGTGTTGCCAAAGCCGCTGATTTCCCCTTAGGCATCCAGCTCAGATTTCTATCAAGTTTCCAACTGTCGCTTTTCGGGACGAAAATTGAGGAACGGGCTGATCAGCAGCAATCCCGGAAACAGGAAAAACACCAGGAAATAGAGCAATAGCCGCTCAATGGAGCCAGCCGTATACCACCGCTGCTTGAGATATAGCATCGTCAGCAGCGGCAGCACCAGCAGATAAGCACCTGCCAGCGCGACATAGAGCAGGGGAACCAGCGGCAGTGAGTCGGAAATGGTGAGCATCGGCTTTCGATTTTGGGTTTCGATAGTTTCGCGATTTTGGCTTGCAGCAGAAAAGCGGGCAGGGCAGCTTGCAAAGAAGCTTAACCTAAGCTCTCCAAATTCTATCGCCTCCAGTCTGTGAAAACCGTGACCGGGCAACTCGTTTTCCCTAGAGGTTCCATAAGAATTTTGGATGATGAGCGCTTCGGGCGTAATCAGGCTTGGAACGCAGGAGGGTTCTGCGGGAGGCAGAGCCTCTGCCAGCGCAATGAATCGGTTCAAAGCTTCCGGTTCAAAGCTCCCGGTTCAAAGCTCAGAGAATTGCCTATCGCAGGCGAGGCAGGCGGCGGCGCGGCGCAGGCGTTGGCGTGGTAATCAGGGACGGATCATCCACGACTTGCAGACGACGAGTATGCTGCACAATGCCGTCTTCACGCACCAGCACACCCGTAATCCAGCGATCGCTCGGAAGCGCAGGAGCCTGCCCCGTTTTGAACAAACCCCCTGCCGACAGCAGTTCCAAGTTCAACGGCGCGGCGCTGAGATAGCCCTGAGCATTCACAGGTTCCTCAATGGCTGCGCCCAGCAAGAGGCGATCGCCCAGCGGCTCCTGCACGATCACGTCAAAATCAAAGCTTTGCCCCACAAGCACCTGCGCCGGAAGTTGAACCTGCACGCTGGGCGGAAAATCTCCACTGGAGACTTCGGTACGCTCGGATAGCACTGATTGAGACACAATGCGTCCGTTTTCATAGCGCTGCCGCGTAGACAGCACGGAATTCAGCGTCACGATGCGTCCGTTGATATCGCGAGTGCCCGTAATCGTCGTGGTGGTGTTGGCAACCAGCGCACTGCCATCTCGCTCCCAGGAATCCAGCACGGTTTGATAAGTCAGGCTGCGGTAGGGCTGCCAAAACCGCTGGAGCGCAGTGCTGAGTGTGTCATAGGTCAGCCCGTCGGCATGGGTAAAGTTGCGGCTGAAGAGGCGCATCACGTCTCGCAGGTTGCGGCTGCTGGCGGCGGCATCCAAGCGGGCGATCGCCTCTGTCAGTTCTTCCGGAGCGGCTTGCACGGCGGGCGCAGGTGCAGTCGGTTCCGCAGGCGCAGGCGGAGTCTGGGCCCCCACGCGACCCGCCCAGCTTAGCATCACCCCCAGTGCCACTGCTGGAATCACCAAATTTGCCCGCCGCCAGTCTCGGCGCGTCATGCCCAGCCGCAAAGCGACTGCCCGCCCGACGGGGCGCACCGATAGCCCATTTAGGCGATTCATCTGGGGCAACGGAAATTCAGGGGGTTTCTGCATAAGGATGGGGTAGGATACTAAGACGTTTGGGAGACGTTTGGGCTGCAAGTCTGCATTAAGTGCGGATTCAGTATGGCTAGAGATCCAGCCCTCTGGAAACCTTGACGCTGGATGCAGCCATTTCAAACGCTGCCATTGCTGGAAATACACGCTCCGTTATAGCCAGTTATAGCCATAGATATAGCCATCTCAGAAACCGCAGTGCCAGACAAAACACGTCAAGATACAGGCTAGATACAGACTAAATGCAGACTAGGGCAAGGCCCAAAACAAGGCTAGGACAAGACACAGTGTAGACGCTATCCGCCTGCTTCGTCACGGAATCCGGAAGCTTCTCTCATCTTCCAGGGTTTCCCACACCCCTCCCCCCGTCCCTCACCCTCTCACCCCCCATGAAGCTCCTGATCGCGGCCAGCGGCACGGGCGGACACCTGTTTCCGGCGATCGCCACCGCTGAGCAACTCTCCCGTCACCAGACTCCCTACGACATCGAATGGCTGGGCGTGCCCAACCGTCTAGAGACGCAGCTAGTGCCAGGAAAATATCCCCTGCACACGATTCAGGTGGAGGGCTTTCAGGGGAAGCCGGGCCTGGGCACGCTGAAGACCCTGGCGCGGCTGTTGGGGTCGGTGGTGCAGGTGCGATCGCTCTTGCAAAAGGGCAACTTTCAGGGCGTGTTTACCACGGGCGGCTACATTGCGGCTCCGGCCATCCTGGCGGCGCGATCGCTTGGGTTGCCCACAGTTCTGCACGAATCCAACGCCCTACCTGGCAAAGTGACGCGGCTGCTGAGTCCCTGGTGCAGCGTCGTGGCAGTGGGCTTTGAGGAGACGATCCAGCGGCTGCCCCGCGCCAAGGCGGTTCACGTCGGAACGCCCGTGCGCGACGCTTTTCGACTCGCGCCCTCGGCCCTGCCGCCGCTGCAACTCCCCATTCCCGATGATGTGCCGCTGATCGTGGTCGTCGGCGGCAGCCAGGGCGCAGTAGCAGTGAATCGGCTAGTGCGCGAGTGTGCGCCTGCCTGGTTCGACGCGGGCTTTTGGCTCGTCCACCTGACGGGCGACGCTGACCCAGAGGCAAAGAGCCTCAGCCATCCGCAATACCTGGCGCTGCCCTTTTATGACAACATGGCGGCGTTATTTCACCGGGCGACGCTGGCTATTAGTCGCTCTGGCGCGGGCACGCTGACGGAACTGGCGATCGCCCATCTGCCCGCTATTCTGATTCCCTATCCCTTCGCAGCCGAAGACCACCAGACCGTCAACGCCGCCGCTTTCGTCCGGGCGGGTGCGGCCAAAGTGTTTCAGCAAAAGGATCTCACGTCCGAAATGCTCACGGCCGAGGTGCTAGATCTGATGCGATCGCCCCAACGGGCAGACATGGCCAAAGCCGCTGGACGACTGGCGATCGCCGACAGCGCCGAACAGCTTGCCAAGCTCATTCAAGAAACCGTCGGTCGCTAGAAGCGCTGCCAAGAGAAGAATCCAAAACCCAGACTCCAAAATCCAAAACCCAAAATCCAAAACCCAAAATCCAACTCAACCCCCCACAGGACACCCTCACAACTGTCCTTTTGGGAGATCAGTTCCAAGGGCGATCGCCCTAAGCTATGAACAGTTGCGTTTTGCCCTCTCCTGCATCGGGTTCATAGCGCGATCGGGAGCATTCTTCCGTCGAACTTGGTGCAGGCAGGCGAACGCAGAGCTTAGTTTTTGGCTCAATCCAAATCATCCTTGCTGTTTTTGCTGGTTTTTTCCTGCTCTATGGTTTTACATCGCCCAACCGACGACCCTTTGACTGCCTCTGTCACAAATCGAGAAAGCAAAGTGAATTCAAAGGTGTCGCCCTGGCTGTCGGCGATCGCCTATCCCTTGGGGAATCGCCTGCTGCTGCCGGCCTATTTCGGCAAAATCGAGATTCATGGGCAACACCACTTGCCTGCTGAAGGGCCGGTCATCCTTGCGCCGCTCCATCGGGCGCGGTGGGATGCGCTGCTCGTTCCCCATGCCACTGGGCCAAGTGTCACAGGTCGCCTTCCGCGATTCATGGTGACGGCCGACGAAGTGAAAGGGCTTCAGGGCTGGTTCATTCGCCGCTTGGGCGGCTTTCCGGTCAATCCCCGACAGCCAGGAGTTGCCAGCCTGCGGTTTGGGCTAGAACTGTTGCAGCAGGGCGAAATGCTGGTGATTTTCCCAGAAGGCGGCATTTTCCGCGATCGGCTGGTGCATTCGCTCAAGCCTGGGCTGGCTCGCCTCGCCCTCCAGGCAGAACAAAGCCAGCCCGGACTGGGCCTACAGGTCGTGCCGATTCATTTGCATTACGACGAGCCGCTTCCCCGCTGGGGCTGTCAGGTTTCGATTAACATTGGCGCCCCCATCCGGGTTGAGCCTTATCTCCGGGAGCCGCCCAAGCAGGGGGCAAAACGGCTGACTGCCGATCTCCGCCATGCGCTAGAGCGCCTCAGCCCCAGCCCAGAAACTCAGAGCCTGATGGCCGCCCACAAGTCTGAAATGGCGGCTTAGGCGCGGAGCAGCAGGATTCTCTGCGACCCATTTCACCGCAGCCGGTTCCACTGCGGCTCATCTCATAGCGCTTTCGGCTTACACCCGTATAGAAGCCGTCCGCGACGCTGCGGCCAATAAAGCCAATAAAGTTGAAATGCGTAAAATGCGGTTACCAATCCTCCCGGTCTGTCTGGAGAGAATCAGCGCAGCGGCCCGCAGCTTAAACCGTGGCCAGAGGCATAGCGCGGTATGATCTTGCTCTGATGCAGAATCCGGATCGAAAAAAGTTTATGCCGTTTTCAATGCCGCTGGGCAGGTTAGCGCAAAATCTGGGCGCTCGGTTGCACCACTGGTCTGAGCAGGTGAATCAAACGCCGATCGCCCAGGTGACGACCGACAGTCGCAGCCTCAGTCCGGGGGATCTATTTTTGGCGCTGCGGGGCGATCGCTTCGATGGTCATGCCTTCGTCAAGCAGGTTCTAGCGCAGGGGGCGATCGCCGCTGTCGTGTCTGACCTGCCCCCCAATGCAGTCGGGCCGATGCTCCAGGTCAGCGACACGCTGGCGGCCTATCAGCAGCTAGGCACACTCTGGCGGCGGCAGTTTTCTGGGCCCGTCGTGGCTATCACGGGTTCCGTCGGCAAGACGACCACTAAGGAGCTAATTGCCGCCGTGCTGGAAACCCGCGGCCCTGTCCTTAAAACCCGCGCCAACTATAACAACGAAATCGGCGTTCCCAAAACCCTGCTGGAACTGGGGCCCGAGCATCAGTTTGCCGTGATCGAAATGGGAATGCGGGCGGCAGGCGAAATTGCGCTGCTAGGACAAATTGCGGAACCCGATATTGCGGTGATTACCAACGTCGGCACGGCCCACATCGGGCGGCTGGGGTCTGAGCAGGCGATCGCCGAGGCCAAATGTGAACTGCTCCACGAGCTAGACTCAGCGGGCGCAGCCGTGCTGAACCACGACAATCTGCGGCTGATGGACACGGCCGCCCGCGTGTGGCGCGGCAAAACAATCACCTACGGGCTAGAAGGCGGCGACCTGCGGGGCGAACTGGTCGATGCTCACACGCTGCGGGTTGACGACACCCTGCTGCCCCTGCCGCTGCCGGGCCGCCACAACGCGCTGAACTATCTGGCAGCGCTGGCGGTTGCAAAACTGCTGGGGCTAAGCTGGCAGCCGCTCACCGCTGGGTTGACCGTGGAATTGCCCCAAGGACGGGCGCGGCGGCTAGACTTGCCCAATGATGTAGTGATTCTGGATGAAACCTATAACGCGGGGCTGGAGTCTATGCTGGCGGCGCTGCGGCTGCTGGCAGATACGCCCGGTTCTCGCCGAATCGCGGTGCTGGGCACGATGAAGGAACTGGGCGATCGCTCCCTCGAATTTCACCAGCAGGTCGGCGCGGCGGTGCAAGACCTCAAGCTAGACGCGCTTTTAATCCTGGCTGACCCCGCCGAAGCCGAGGCCCTCGCCGTCGGAGCCAGCGGCATTCCCACCGAGCGCTTCACCACCCATGCCGAAGTCGCAGCCTGGCTGAGGCAGAACGTGACTGCGGGCGATCGCCTCCTGTTCAAAGCCTCCCGCGCCGTTGGGCTAGATCAGGTGGTAAGTCGGTTTTTGGACACACCATGAAGACGATACTCGATTCCGCAATGCACAATCCCAGGAACCGCAGGTCTTTGACGGCTACTCAAGCTGGCTACTCAAGCTGGCTGCTAAAGCTGCTTCTTAAGCAATAGCGACTCTGCCATTGCCCGATCAACCGGAGACGAGAACAGATAGCCCTGGCCATATTCGCAGCCCATTGCCATCAGTTGCACCAGTTGTTCCAGCGTCTCCACGCCCTCAGCAATGACGCTCATCCGCAGGGTTTCTGCCAGACTCACAATGGTTTTCACGATTGCCTGACTTTCTACGCTGATGCCCGCCCGGTGAATAAAGGAGCGGTCGATCTTGACGCTGTGGATGGGCAGGCTGTGAAGCTGGCTGAGGGATAAAAAGCCCGTGCCAAAGTCGTCAATGCAAAGCTGCACGCCCAGATCGGTCAATCCGTATAGGTTTTGGGCGATCGCCTCGATATCCGCTCGCAGCAACGCCTCCGCAAACTCCAGCCGCAAACAGTTGGGCCGCAACCCGGTTTCCGACAAAATTCGCCCCACCTGCCCAATCAGCTTGGGCTGGACGAACTGCTTTTCCGTCAGGTTGACGCTCATCGTCATCGACCCATCCGCCAATCCCTGCCTCTGCCACTGCTGCATTTGCTGACACGCCTGACGCAGCACCCACTCCTCCAGCATCAGAATCAGCCCCGTTTCGGTGGCAATGTCGAGGAACTTGCCGGGTGGCACCAGTCCTTGGGTGGGATGTTGCCACCGCATCAGCACCTCAAACCCGCGCACCCGGCGGCTTTGCAGCGCCACAATCGGCTGATAGTGCAGTTCTAGTTCCTGCTGATCTAGGGCCCGCCGCAAATCTGCTTCGAGTTGCACCTGGGTAAACACCTGGGTTTGGCGCGTGCCGTCAAACAATTCGTGGCAGGCTTTGCCCCGATGCTTGGCGCGATACATCGCAATGTCGGCATCCCGCAGCAAGTCTTCCAAGTTTTGGTAAGGCTGACAGGTTTCCCGGTGATGGCTCAGTGCAATGCCGACGCTGGCACTAATGTGAACCTGATGCCCCTGGAGGCAAAAAGCCCAGCCGAGTTGCTCCTGAATCCTTTCTGCAACGTGGATCGCGTCGTCGGCACTCTGAATGTCTTCCAGCAGGATGGCAAACTCATCGCCGCCCAGCCGCGCCACGGTGTCGCCGCCCCGCACGCAGTCTTGCAGCCGCTGGCTAACCTGGATCAGCAGTTGGTCACCCAGCAAATGACCGAGGCTGTCATTCACCTGCTTGAACCGATCCAGATCAACAAACAGCACGGCAAACTGGTGCCCCGGACGGCGCGGCAGCGCATTCAGGGCGGTCTTCAGTCGGTTCATAAACAGGGCCCGGTTGGGCAGGCTGGTCAGCGAATCATGGAAAGCGTTGAGAAAAAGCTGCTCTTCGGACTGCTTGCGGGTGGTGATATCTTCGACTGTGCCTTCGTAATACAGCAGGTCGCCGCGACTGTTGTAGACGCAGTGGGCATTTTCCGAGATCCAGATGGGCGTGCCATCGCGCCGATAAATCAGCGATTCAAAATTGGAGACGCACCCGTGTTCCTGCATGAGCCGGATGAATTCGCTGCGGCGGTTTGGATCGACGTAGATCTGGTGCTGAATGCTGTGGATGTTGGCGATTAGGTCTTCTGGAGACTTGAAGCCGTAGATGCGAACCAAGGCGGGGTTGACGTTGAGATAGCGTCCTTCCGGTGTGGTTTGAAAGATGCCCTCAATGGCATTTTCAAAAATGCTGCGGTAGCGGGCTTCGGCTTCTCGCAAGGCAGCTTCGGCCCGTTTGCGATCGCTAATATCTCGGCAGATACACACCAGATGGCTATCGGCGATGCGCGTCAGGCTAATTTCCTGCGGAAACGTGGTGCCGTCTGGCCGCAGGGCGATCGCCTCTCCGCGCCACTGGGGCTGTCGGCTGAGGCTGGGCCAGATTTCAAGCTGAAACCGCCGCACTTCGCTGGAAATGTAGAACTGCTGCCAAGTCTGGCGGCTGAGGGTCTCATCGGGTGGACAACCAAACTGGCGCAGATAGGCCGGGTTGGCATAGCGAAACGCGCCTTTTGCATCGAAGACGGCTATTCCGTCGGCGGCGGCCTCAATCGCCGCTCGCTGCCACCACAGATCCGCCAGGTTATCCAGCGCGGCGCTGGCGCGGAGGAGTTCCTGCTGGCTATTGAGCAGGGCGATCGCCTGAGAGACTTTTCCCAAAAGGGAGGATAGGTCTTGCGCCAGGGCATCGGTCTGTGTTCGGACTTGAAAGCAGTGTGCGGGGAGCCAGGTATCGCGGAAGTGGAACTCGTCTGACTCAGGGAACGCGGACTCTGACAGCCGCTCCTGAAAATTCGATTGCCCAAATTGCATCTCAACTAGCCTCGATCCTGGAAAAAGGGAAATCACAACGGTCTGATGTTGTGGAAATTTGAATCTTCTCTGAAAGTGACTTGGCTGGTTACCTGACAAATCTTTTCCCCTCATCCCTAAATCCCTTCTCCCACAAGGGGCGAAGGGACTTGAACTGCCAAACCTGGGTCAAAAGCCCCTCGCCCGCTCTGGGAGAGGGGTTGGGGTGAGGGTGCTTCGAGTTTTGTCAGTCAATCAGGTGACTTGGGTCAAAAATATTGCGAGTCGCAAAGACTGCTCCCAGAGATTCTCAATTGCAAAATCAGCAGTTTTCCTGAAAAACTTGGAAGCAATCAGAACAATACTTCAGAGCAGTCGAAATATTGCTTTCTTACTTCAGTTTTAGAAATAAAATCCTCTCTTCTCCGTCCGTTTGAAAGCCCATATCTATCGGCAACATAACGGAGCCACTCCTCCGTATTGATGCCTACGTAGCCAGATACTTGCTTCTCTCAAAAAGTTAGGATTTTGATTAACTGGTCTTCTTATTTTTGGAGGATTCTCTTTGGAGAATTATTTTTGAGAGACGTATATCAGCCTCGAATCAGTGATTCTTTGAGGGGTCAAACGACTAAGACTTCAAAAGGATTTCACGCTAAATACAGCCTAGAGCGATCGCATCCGGCATGATTAACAAGGAGGATTTATTATTTTTAAACACAGGTAAAGAGCGAAATGGACATCCTAGAAATCCTCAGACAGGACTACCGTAATTTCCCCAAATCCCAGACCTTCAGCGCCTATGCAGAGGACGTTTATTTTCGCGATCCAATGACAGAGTTTCGCGGGCGCGATCGCTACGAACGCATGATCGGTTTTATACAGACCTGGTTCCTCGACCCCCAGCTTGATCTGCACCAAATTCAGCAAACGGGCGCAGATATCCGCACCGATTGGACGCTCAGTTGGACAACACCGCTGCCCTGGAAGCCCCGCATCGCCATCACAGGCTGGAGCGAAATGACCGTCAATGAACAGGGGCTAATCACGTCCCACATCGACTATTGGCACTGTTCGCGGCTCGACGTGCTGCGGCAGCATTTCAGCGTTCGCAAGAGATCCTCATAACCCGTCTGAACAGGTCCTTAGCGGAGCATCTAGTGCGTTGGCAAGGGGCGATCGCCCTACTGGCCGACTCGCTCCAATCCCACGCCAAACGCCCCATCTGCCTGCAAAACCCGATACATTAGAGGAATGTAACTATTCTTCACGAAATCGCTGGGCACTCATGCGCGTAATCTTAATGACCGGAAAGGGCGGCGTTGGCAAAACTTCGGTGGCTGCCGCAACAGGCTTGCGGTGTGCAGAACTGGGCTACCGTACCCTTGTGCTCAGCACTGATCCCGCCCACTCCCTGGCCGACAGCTTCGACATGGAACTGGGGCACGACCCGCGCCCGGTCAAGCCAAACCTCTGGGGCGCAGAGCTAGACGCGCTGATGGAGCTAGAAGGCAACTGGGGAGCCGTGAAGCGCTATATTACGCAGGTACTCCAGGCGCGGGGTCTGGAAGGCGTAGAGGCAGAAGAACTGGCGATTCTTCCTGGCATGGACGAAATCTTCAGCCTGGTGCGGATGAAGCGCCACTATGACGAAGGCGATTTCGATGTCCTGATTATCGACTCTGCACCAACGGGTACAGCCCTGCGGCTGCTGAGTCTGCCGGAGGTGGCGGGCTGGTATATGCGCCGATTCTACAAGCCCTTGCAAGCGGTGTCTGCGGCGCTGCGGCCGCTGGTAGAGCCGCTGTTTCGTCCCGTTGCTGGCTTTTCCCTGCCCAACCAGGAAGTGATGGACGCGCCCTACGAGTTTTATCAGCAGATCGAAGCCCTGGAAAAGGTGCTGACCGACAACACGCAGACCTCAGTGCGTCTGGTCACGAATCCCGAAAAGATGGTGATCAAAGAATCCCTGCGGGCCCATGCGTACCTCAGCCTCTATAACGTGGCAACCGACATGGTGGTGGCCAACCGCATCATCCCCAACGAGGTGAGCGATCCCTTCTTTCAGCGTTGGAAGGAAAATCAGCAGCAATATCGCCAGGAAATTCACGAAAACTTTCACCCGCTGCCTGTGAAAGAAGTGCCGCTCTATTCTGAGGAACTTTGCGGATTGGCGGCGCTGGAGCGATTGAAGGAAACGCTCTATGCCGACGAAGACCCGGCCCAGGTCTACTACAAAGAGACGACGATGCGCGTGGTGCAGGAGCAAAACCAATACAGCCTGGAGCTTTACTTACCCGGCATTCCCAAAGACAAGATCGAACTCAGCAAGTCGGCCGACGAGCTAAACGTCCGCATTGGCAACCATCGCCGAAATTTGGTGCTGCCTCAGGCATTGGCAGCGCTGCAACCCGCCGGGGCAAAGATGGAAGAGGATTACTTGAAAATTCGCTTTGCCAACTAGCCGCAAACCTCCCAGCCACGAGAGAGCCACCAAATATCCACGAAATAGCCACGAGCCACGAAATGGACCCTGTAGAGCGACAGCCACTTTATGTAGCCACTCTACATGTAGCCAATCTACAGGGTCTAGCTTTTGGTTCAGGAACCTGGTTCAGGAACCAAGCGTCCTGGCTCCCTTGAGCCTAGCTCACATAAAGCTCGCTCACATAAACTAGCTCACATAAAACTAGCTCACATAAAACTAGCTCACATAAAAGTCCCGCGTGCCCTTGGCGCGGATAGCATCGTCGAGCCGGTTCAGCGCGTGGACGTAGGCGGCGGTGCGGAGGTCGATGTCTCGCTCTTGGGCGATCGCCCAGATATGTTCTGTCTCCTGCTTCATGGCAAACTCTAGCCGATGGTTCACCTTGTCGGCCGACCAGTAGAAGCCGTTTCGATTTTGCACCCACTCGAAGTAGCTTACCGTCACGCCGCCCGCGTTCACCAGGATATCGGGAAAGACCTGGATGCCGCGATTTTCCAAAATGGCATCGGCATCAGAAGTGACAGGGCCATTGGCGACCTCAAAGATATAGCGAGCCTGGATGCGGCCGGCGTTTTCAGCGGTGATCTGATTTTCCAGCGCAGCGGGCACCAGCACGTCTACATCCAGCTCCAACAACTGCTCGTTGGTAATGGTGGAATGCTCCTGGTCGTTGCACACGCTGCCTTCACAGTAAACCGCCTTGAGCCTGCGGCTAGACTCCTTAATTTGCCGCACGCTGGGAATATCGAGGCCTTGAGAAGCGTACACCCCGCCCTGGGAATCGCTAACGGCGACCACCTTATAGCCCGCCTTGTAAAGCAGTTCTGCAATGATCGACCCAGCATTGCCAAAGCCCTGCACCGCAACGGTCGTGTTTTCGGGCGATTTTCCCAAACGCGGCAAAACGGTTTGCATCACAAAAAATGCACCCATTGCGGTGGCCGACTCGCGCCCCTGGCTGCCGCCCATCGTGATTGGCTTGCCCGTCACCACCGCAGGCGTAATCTTGCGCTGGATGATGCTGTACTGATCCATCATCCAGCCCATCACCATTGGGTTGGTGTAGACATCGGGGGCGGGGATATCGATGTCGGGGCCAATAAAGTCGGCGATCGCATCTACATAGCCCCGCGTCAGCCGCTCCAGTTCAAACTTCGACAGTTCCTTGGGGTTGAGCGTGATGCCACCCTTTGCGCCGCCAAAGGGCAGGTTCAGCACGGCGCACTTAAAGGTCATCCAAAACGCCAGCGATTGCACTTCGTCCAGCGTCACGCCGGGGTGATAGCGCACGCCGCCTTTGGTGGGGCCACGGCTGTCGTCGTAGCGCACGCGATAGCCCTGGAAGATTCGCAGCGCTCCGTTGTCCATCCGCACTGGAATCGACACCACCAGGCTAGATTTGGGATAGCGCAGCCGTTCGGCTACATCTTCGTTGATCGAGACATAGTTCAGCGCCTTTTCCAGTCGTCGATTGGCATCCGACAGCGTGCTGTGGGAGGCTCCATCGAGGAGACTCTTGCCTGCGCTGCCGTTGAGGGCGGCGTGGGTAGCAGAGTCTGCTGCGGCGTTGGACAGCAAGTTAACCATAAACCTCTCCTTTTGGGACGGGCAGTAAGGGAATTGAAGCGATCGCCCTGTCCGCGTCTGTTTCTATAATGCCCAATAAACGGTATATTTCGCTACTTTTTAATATTTCAACAAGATTGGCGAAGTGTTTCAGGCCGCAGCCGATTGCGAAAAGACCCGACGCACATAATCCAAATCCAGGTCATTAAAATAGTCGATCGCCCAGTTGGCGCGGCGCTGCATCATGTGAAACGGGTAAGTATTGGCAATGCCGACGACCTGCATTCCTGCCCGTTTCGCTGCTTCGATGCCTGCAAACGTGTCTTCAATCGCAAGACATTCTGATGGTTGCAGATTGAGTCCAGGAATGGCTTCGTTCAGCCGCTGCACCCCCAGCAAGTAGCCGTCTGGCTCTGGCTTGCTGGTCGGAATCTCGTCGCCCGCCACAATGACTTTGAAATAGTCCGCCAGGTTTAGCCGCGCCAGCACCGTTTCAATTTCTGCCCGCACCGCTCCGCTGACGATCGCCATCGGCAGTTGCGCCGCTCGAATTTGAAAGATCAAATCCTCTAGCCCCGGATAGCTGGGCAGATTTTCAATTTCCTGAATCTGCAACTGGTAATAGCGCGACTTGCGGGCTACCAGTTCATCCAGGTACGTGTCGGTGACGATGCGCCCGCGCCGCGCCAGCAGTTCTCGAATGCAAGCGCGATCGCTCCGGCCCACGCAGATTTCCCGATACTCCTCTGGCTTCGGGCGCAGGTTCTCTTCCACCAGCAGCTTTTCTAGCAGCCGTTGGTGCAGCGGTTCGTCGTTGATAATGACACCGTTGAAGTCGAAGAGAATCGCGCGGAGAGACATGGGCAAAGAGAGAAGAACGAAGAGGGAAGAGAGAAGAACGAAGAACGAAGAGGGAAACGAGAAGAACGAAGAGGGAAGAGGTTGCGTTTTTCGTTTTTCGTTCTTCGTTTTTAGTTTTTTCCGTCACTTCTTCTCACATCATCTCATCCTCCCCTCACCGTCTCGCCACCCCAATTCCATGCCCACTGGCGATCGCCCTCTCCTAGCGGCGTGGCAAACTCCACCGAGCGCACCTGCTGCCCCGGCAATGGTTTTACACCCTGCGTAATTTGGTGAATCACCCACAGGCTGTCGGTTTGCACCGCGCCAAACCCGGCCTTGCCCATCCAGGCATCGACGCTACCTGCGGCGTAGGCTTTGATGTAGGGTTCTTCAAAAATTTCCGTGAGCCACTCGGTCTGGCGGATCACGCTCTGGTTGCCGTCTAGCACCAACACTTGTCCGCCGACAGTCAGCAGGCGAAAGGCTTCCCGCAGGATGGTCTGGGCGACTTCGGGCGGCGTTTCGTGGAACAGCAGCGTGGCGGTCACGAGATCGAAGCTGGCATCGGGAAAGCCCGTCTGCTCAGCATTTTGATGGACAAACTGGATATCGAGACGATTCCCATAGGGATCGCTTCGCGAATCGCCCTTTGCTTTATCTTCTGCCACCGCCAGCATGTAGGGCGACAGATCCAGCCCGATCACCTCTGCCTGGGGGAATGCCCGCTTTAGCATCCGTGTCGAGGTGCCCGTGCCGCAGCCCAAGTCCAGAATTCGCCGGGGATTGCCCTGCACTCGCTCCAGCAGCGCCTTGCGAACCCAGGTTTCGTTCGGCGGCAGTGCGTATTGCGTAATCGGGTCGTAGGACAGCGCCGCTTCCACGCTGAGATAGCCACCCTCGATGCTGTGAAAATTCTGGCTGCTGTAATAGCTGGGGTATTCTACCGCTGGGTTGCGGAGGCGATCGCTCTCTTGCTGCCAATCGCGGCTCTGGTAATAGCGCAGAATCGCGTCCCGGTCGATCAGGAAGGTTTTGACGACCGGAGCCAGAAATCGCTCAAAAATGGTGTCATTGCGGACAGGCATAGGGCGATCGCGCCTCAAACGCGCCTCCAGGAGTTGAGTGCAGTCGTTTCGATTCTCGTTTGTAACGAATTGTTATATCAAGATTGTACCCCGATTCTACGGGTCAACAAGCAGGCTCCAGCACCCTTGCAAGCCTCTGGAACTAGCAGATTTCCTCGACCACGAAAGCACTGTAGAAAAAGGCTTTGTCTTGGCGGTGCAGGGCTTCGGCCAGTTCGGGCAGGGGGCGCAGCTGATCTGCCATCCCCTCTGGACGGCTGCGGGGAGCCAGCATATTCCAATACACCAAGCGGCCGCCCGGTTTGCCCACTTGCGCCAGCCGATGCAGCAGGTGGTAATAGTTGGGCAGCGACAGATACTCGAAAATGTCGCTTAGGTTAAAGCGGGCGATCGCCCCGTAGGGCAGGCGCTTCAGATAATCTTCTACCGAGCAGCAGTGCCACTCCAGTCGATGCAGGTTGGCCCGAATCGTGTCGAAGTGTTCGGGCTGAAGCGCGAGGGGCAGCGCCGTCAGATGTTGACCCGTAAGAATCCACTGCAAATAGGGATTTTCAGCGGGGTCGAGCTGGGTGAGGGCGTAGCGGGTGCGGCTGAGGATGCGGCTAGCCACGTCGCCGTCTACATACTTGAAGAAGCTGGGGTCGCGCCCCATCCGCCCCATCACCAGCCGCGAAAAGAAAATCCGAAACATCAGCCGCCAGCGCCAAGTGTCCCACTCGCGCCGATAAAACCGCTCACACTGCTCCGGCGGG
>NZ_DVEA01000399.1:0-3825 GCF_015295965.1 Thermoleptolyngbya sp. M55_K2018_002 | reverse complement strand
CAGCCCCGCCGCATCCGGTCGCGCTGCCAGCGCAGGCACGGTATCCGTCGGGAAGCTAATCAGCCCAGCACCCTGCCGAGCGACATCAACCAGTTCAGTCAGAGACACTTGCGGCATAGCAGAGAGGTATCACAGACACCACAATAGAAAACACAGGGGATTTTAGCTAATCTGAAACTCGCGCTATTCTACGGATTGCAAAGGGTTAAGGCAACGGTTCAGCGCCAATTTTTCCCACTGTGCGAAGCCTCGACTGCGGTACGCTACCCACCGAAACCCCGCTCACCACTATCGCTCACCACTATCGCTCACCTCACCACCGCGTAATTCTCCCAATATAATTCTCCTAATATGGATAATTCGCCCACCCCAGACCCAACGCCCGTGCAGCAGCAGTGTACCAGCCTGCTCAAAACCTTTTGGCAAGACAAATACGCCGCCTATCAAAGCGGAGAAGACGCGACTGAGGAGATGCCGCTGCGTCAGAATGCGATTGGTGGTATCGGCATTGCAGGCACGCCTCCCCTGCCCGCCAGCGTCCAGGCTGCCTACGATTTTTACGATGAAAACGTGATGCAGCACGACTGGGGTTCGGTGTCGGTTTCTCAAGTGCCGATGGAGGGCGCACCCAACGGCGCGGTGTATGCCGTGGTAACGACGACCGATGGCGATGACGGCTGGCTGGAACTCTTTGACCTGGACGGCAATCCGCTGGGCGCAGCCCGCACGTATCTGGAACTGGTGTCCTGGGGTGATCCAGAGGTGCTGCGGGAACAGGTGCATACGGGCGAGTTTCCCGAAGAGTTGCGGGCGCGGATGGACACGACGCTGTGGGGAAAGTGAGAGGGAAGAGGGAAGAACGAAGAAAGAAGAACGAAGAAGGGAAAGAGAGAAGAGCAGGTTTTCGCGTTTCTATTTTCGTTCTTCCTTTTTCCCTCTTCCTTCTTCCTATTACCTATTACCTCCGCACGCTGACGGCAAATCGCTCGATTCCGGCCAGGTCGGGATGAATCTGAACTGTGGCGTATTGTCCCGTGTTGCTGAGGAGTTGGGCGACGGCTGGGGCCTGGCCGGCCATCATTTCCAGCAGCAAGAGTCCGCCCGGTTTTAGGTAGTGGGGGGCCGTGTGGACAATGTGGCGAATGCAGTCTAGCCCGTCGGGGCCGCCGTCGAGCGCGGTGTGGGGTTCGTGGACGGCCACCTCTGGGTCTAGGTGGGTTAAATCACTGGTGGGAATGTAGGGCGGGTTTGAGACGATGCCCTGTAGCTGGCTGGCAAGGAAGGCTAGCGGCTCGAACCAGGAGCCTTGGTGAAACTGGATGCGATCGCCCAAGCCAGCAGCCTCAGCATTTTGTCGGGCGATCGCCAGGGCGGGTTCACTCCAGTCAACCGCGTGAACCGTAGCCAGCGGAAAGACCGTGGCCAGCCCAAGGGCGATCGCCCCGCTGCCCGTTCCCAAGTCGGCCCAATGGCTGACTTCCTGAACTGACCAACCATATTGCAAGGCCGCCGAGTTTGCCAGGTCGATCAGCAGTTCTGTTTCTGGGCGGGGAATCAGAACCGCTGGCGACACGGCCAGGTCAAACTCTCGCCAGGGAACTCGACCGACCAGATATTGCACGGGCACTCGGTCGCGCAGCCGTGCCTGCCAAAGCTGGGTCAGGTCAGCCAGGGAACGGCTGAGCGAAATTTCTGGTGGAAACGGTGGCCCCAGCTTCAGCAGCAGCGGATCTACGTCGGCTCCCTGTTGCAGTAGCCAATCGACCTCTGCTGGACTGACCTGATGGGCGATCGCCGCCTGACGCGCCAATTGTCGCCACTGCCAGAGGCGATCGCCCGCTACCGTTTCCTTCACCACGGGTTCAACAGCGGGGACTAGCGGGTTCTGCCGCCGCTATTGCGGCCACCCCCGGCTGGTGCTGCGCCGCCATTGGGTTGCAACGTCCTGATATACTCCAGCGTCTCGCGAGGCGGCACCAGCACCACCTGATTCAAATCAGGATCATCGCTGCTTTGGAAAATCTGGATTAGCGTTTCCAAACTGGTCACTTGCACCCGCGTCCGACCTGCCAGACTCGGCTCTTGTTGGGTAATCCGGGTCACCATTGCCTGCAAGTCTTGCTGCGTAAAGAAAATCGGAATCACCCGCTGGTTCCCCTGCTGAATGGTGAGATAGCCACCGCCTTCCTGGGTCGATTCCAGGAAAAACAGCGGAACACCCTCGAAATTCTCAGGATTTTGCCGATTTTGCTGGAGTACCGTGCGGGCCGACTCGACCTGCTGACGCATGGGCACGAAGTAGAACCGCAGGGCATCATCGTCGTTTTGCTGGCGCACCGCCAGTTCAAAAATTTCCGCCAGCGAAACGGTTGTCACTTGCACCGAGTTGCCAAGCTGGGGATTGCGAGATTTCAGCCCCTCGACAAACTGCTGCGCGTCTTGACGGCTGATGAAGACCCCTGCGACGGGGGTAGCGTTATCTCCTTCCCCAGTTGTGGCAACGAGCGGGGTGCCATCGGCATCGGTAACTGCAAACACAGGGATGGGGCGGAGACGTTCCATGACTTGCTCGGTGGTCAACGCCAAGACGCGCAGCCCACCCGCTAATAGACCAGTCAACGCGATGCCGCCTGCTACTGCGATCGCCGCACTCCGTTGAAATAGTGACCTCATAACGACTTAATACTCCTTAATTACAGGCCCAAACGGACGTTGATTTGGGGCTTGTTTGGGTCATCGGGGGAAAGTTTAGACGGTTGCAGCAACGCCGCTCGTCGGAGATTTTTTCCCTGGCACCACCAGCGCCGAAAGTTGGATTCATTCTACAGGCAAGTGGGTCGAGTTAGCAGACTGCTTGTGCCAAAGGCAAGTTCCGCCGCTAAGAGGCACGTCTATTCTTTAAGAGGCAGATCTTTTCTTTAAGAGGCAGATCTTTAAGAGGCAGATCTGAAGAGACAGAGTGATTGGCGGGGTGGCGTGGGGTTAAACGGTTGAAGTCAGTCACTTACCCTCGCATCTCCTGCTTATCTAGCCCCTTGTTTATTTGTCCCCTTTTTCCTTTTTCGTTTTCCGTTGCTCAATGTTTCTTGGAATTGACCTCGGCACCAGTTCCCTAAAAGCGCTGCTGATGAGCGCTGATGGAACCGTTATCGCTGAAGCCTCCCATCCGTATCCGGTGAATGCGCCCCATCCGGGCTGGGCCGAAAGCGACCCGCAGGACTGGTGGAACGCAGGGGCGATCGCCGTTCGGAAGGCGGTTCAGCCCCATGCCGCGCAGGTGCAAGCCATCGGGCTGTCGGGGCAAATGCATGGCGTGGTGGTGTGTGATGGGGTGGGAAACCCGCTGCGGTCGGCGATTCTCTGGGCCGATGGGCGATCGCGCTATGAGCTAGAACACTATCGGGCGCTGGGAACTGAGGCGCTGCGGCCGCTGGCCAACCCGCTGACCGTGGGCATGGCGGGGCCGAGCCTGCTGTGGCTACGGCAGAGAGAACCGGAGGTATATCGGATGGCCCGTTGGGCGCTGCAACCCAAAGATTGGCTGCGGCTTCGGCTGACGGGACAGGCGGCGACGGAACCCTCGGACGCTTCGGGGACGCTGATGGCGGATGTGGCAGCGGGAACCTGGGCGATCGCCCTGCTGGAGGCGCTGCACCTGCGAACCGATTGGCTGCCGCCCATTGTGGCTTCGAGGGCGATCGCCGGAACCCTGACCCGCAGCGCCGCCGAGCATCTAGGGTTGCCCGCCGATCTGCCCGTGGTGGCCGGAGCCGCCGATACTGCCGCCGCGCTGGTTGGAAGAAAAATCGGCCAAATTAAAATTGG
>NZ_DVEA01000238.1:0-3826 GCF_015295965.1 Thermoleptolyngbya sp. M55_K2018_002 | reverse complement strand
AACTGCATCCCAGAAAGCAGCCTGAATTATGCTCATCTTTATTTTTTATTGGTATAAGAACTTCTCTTAAGTCAATGGCTCAAGGCTGAAGGTCCGTACTAGACTTGAGAAAGCGCTACTACGGACAGCATGATTATTACTACTGCAAGCTTCAAAGGCGGTGTAGCCAAGACCACAACAGCCATCCATCTCGCTGCCTACTTCCAAACGAAAGGTTCGACGCTCCTGATCGACGGAGATCCAAATCGCTCTGCCTGTCGATGGGCGGAACGCGGCGTTGCAAATAGCCAGCCTTTACCGTTTAAGGTTGTCGGGGTCAACCAGGCCGCTCGATATCGAAACTGTGAACATTTCATCATTGACACAGAGGCCCGGGCCGAAGTAGAGGATTTGAAAGAAATTGTCGAAGGTTGCGATCTCCTGGTGCTGCCGACTACGCCCGATACTCTGTCTCTGGATGCGCTAGTCCAGACAGTTGAGCTTTTACAGAAAATTGGCACGGGCAAGTATCGCGTGCTGCTGACTAGGGTGCCGCCTGCACCTCGCCGAGAAGGAGAAGATGCACGAGAGTTCTTGACCGAGATGGGCTTTCCGGTATTTGACGGCAAGATTCGGGAAGCCGTCGCCTTTCAGAAAGCTGCCAATGATGGAATTCTGGTCAACCAGGTGAAGGGCGATCGCCGCTCCCGCATTGCCTGGAACGAGTATTGTGCAATAGGAGAGGAAATTCTAAATGGCTGAAAAGCAAGCAGAAAAGCGAGTCAGTCGCTTCAAAACCCTGATGGCGGTCATTGGCAATCCTTCAGAGAGAGAGATGGAATCGCCAGCATCAGACGTGCCACCTGACATCCCCGCAGATCCATCCACAGACTCGTCTACCCCATTGTCCACCTTGGCTCCTTCGGATGAGGGAATATTGGAGCAGCCTGATAGTCCATCTCAACTGTTGAACAAGAAGTTGAATGGGGAGTTGAACGGGGAGTCGAACGGGGCCAAAGTTGAAAAACAAATTCAGTCGCTACAGCCCGCGCCCACGGTTTCCGAAGTCGAATCCCAGGCCTCCCCAGCAGTGATTTGGATTGCTCATTCTAAAATCCATCGTGATCCAGACCAGGCGCGACGCTACTTTGATCCAGAAGAACTAGCGAAGATGGCTCGGTCGATGCAGGCAGTGGGGATTATCGATCCGCTCTCGGTGCGTCCCAGACCCGGAAGTCCAGGAGACTATGACCTGCTGGCAGGTGAAAAGCGCCATCGCTCAGCAGAAATTGCAAAGCTCACCGAAGTTCCCTGTCGAGTGTTTGAAGTGGATGATGATATTGCTGAGGATATTAAAGCGATATCCAATCTCCAGCGCGGCGACTTGAACAAGTGGGAAGAGACTCACGCCATTATGGGGATGCTCTGCCGCAATCTGCAAAAGTCGCCTGAAGAAGTGGTGAGTATCCTCAATCGAGCATCTAACCAGCGGCGGGGACTTACGGACAACGTTGTCCGTAGTGAGGATTGGGCAGTGATTGAAGATGTGTTTAATTTGGTAGGGCGGCTGACTCCAGAGAGTTTTCGGAAGCACCGAGTGCCCTTACTGAAGCTGCCGGACTCAATTCAGGCAATTCTTCAGCAGGGTAAGCTGAGCTATACCAAGGTCAATGAAGTGCTGAAGGTGAAAGATCCAGAGCAGCAGCGACATCTCTTGAATGAGGCGATCGCCGCTAATCTATCTGTAGACGCAATTCAGGCGCGGGTCAAAGAACTACGGCAGTCCCAAAAACTAGATGAAGCGAAAAAAATTGCTGAACCTGACCGGGTTTCTGCTCGCCTGTCGTCTGCGAGCAGGGCTGTGAAACGGGCAAATCTCTGGAAAGATCCAGAGAAAAGTGCCCGACTCAAGCAACTCCTTGAGGAAATAGAGGCTTTGCTTCAGTAGGTGCAGAAGCGTTTCTTGAATTTGACAAGTTCTGCTGGGCGTTGCAAGGGATAGTCGTGATACAACGCCTCGCAACGGTTGGGGATAATCTCTGACGTATCCTGCGAGGTACTGTAATCTAGTCGGGTCAAGAAACTTACACTAAAATTACACTAAAATAGCAACCAGATTTTTGCCTCGTTGGATTTCCCTATGGCTCGTCGTGTTAATGCTAAGTGCCAGCAGTGCGCCATGCTTGCCGTCGAAGAGGCGATCGCCCTCCACGGCCCAACGGGCGACAACTGCTGGAATCCGGCGAACGAGCAGGGCTGGGGCTATGACTGCCATCGGCGGCGATCGCACTATCGACATCGAGAGGACAATAATCGCACCCGCCGCAGGCTCCGCAAAGCTGTCAGGGAAGGTACTCCAAGCGACCAGCGGACGTTCCCTGTGCAAGATGGCGAACCAATGGCCCTACCCGCGCCGCCTCCAGTCTATGCCGCCGTGCTGGTGCTATACCGCAACCATAAGGATGCACCAGTTCATGCTGTGGGTGCAGAAATCTGGCAGGGCGATCGCCAGGTGCTTGCCCTATCGCCGATGCACTGTATGGGAATGCGGGGAAACCTGGTGACGGACTACATTCAGTCCGTGTTGGAACAGTTACATCAGCAGTTTGGCGTGTCTCGGTTTGAGGATGTGATCAAGCAACTGCCTGTTGAAGCCTGCCCGATTCAGCCGTGCCCCCTGAAGACCAGAATCGAGAATTGAAGTTGAATAAACAGAATGCTTGTCTTTTCATGCCGCATCTTACTCGCAAGTCCTGAGTTTAATCAGCCAGCCTGACCCGAAAATGTTCATCATAGAACTGTTCTCCGGGCTGCAAGACAAAGCCACCCAGCAACAGCCCCAGCCAGATGGCAACCCACGTCATATCCGGATGTTGTTGCTGTAGTCCCCGCGCCAAATCGCTAAACCGACTGCTTCGTCCATGCGTGTTTAGCCAGTCCCGAATTAGCTCTGCCCATTTGCTGACGTTTTCCTCATGCGCTACGGCGATCGCTTTTTGATGTTCTTCTTCCTGATCTAGCCAATTCAGTAATTTATCTTTCTCGATCTCTTCGACGGTGGAATGACCGCTGGCATCGCCTGCGTTGCGGCTGCGGGTTTGCAGGAAATTCTCTAGCATTTCGTCCAACCCCAGGCTCATCGTCTGGCGCAAAAACGAGGACAGCATTTCGTCAGTCAACACGGGTTCCGTATCCAAGCGATCGCGCCACCGCTGCTCCCAGGAATTTAGCAGCCACTCGGCGCGAGAGGCGTGAACCTCACACAGTTGGGCGATCGCCTCGCCCGCCACCCGCAGTTTTTCCTCCCGCTCCAGTCGAGCAATTTGCTGTTCTGCGTAGTGCCAGATTTGCTCCAGGTTTGCTGTTTCCGGATGGGCGATCGCCTGCTCGACTGCAACTCTGAACTCGATGGCTGGCTGTCCTTCTGTCATGACTCACCCAGTCTGGTGCCCACCTAAAGGGTTTGGAGAATTGCAGAGCTAACCGCGCCCCTGGGAAAATTATGCCAGTAATGCGTTGCTAGAGTGTATCTTGTCCGGCTGGAGGGGTGTGGATAGGGAGCTAGTACGACTCTACATTTTTCCTATCATAGAGATCTAGGAGTGCTGCGGCATTTGCCCGATGCTGCTGTGCCAAGGCTTCAGGTTTGAGGATTTGCACACAATGCATAAAGCGATTGAGCCAGCGCAGAAACTCATTGAGCGATCGCCCTGGAAGTTCAATCTGATAGGGCTTTGTTGCATGATTAAAAAATGGATAGATTAGCCTGAAGCAAGCTTAGTACTAGGCTTTAACCTCATAGCTGTGGGGCTTTGCGATCTGAATCATCCGGTTGAGCGCAGCACAT
>NZ_DVEA01000205.1:0-3856 GCF_015295965.1 Thermoleptolyngbya sp. M55_K2018_002 | reverse complement strand
ATCTACGTCATTCTAGAAGCGCCGAAAGACACGGGCAGCCAGCCGCCCAAGCCCTGGAAGCCTGTTGCTGTGTCGGGCGATCGCCCCACCAACCTGCCCACTAATCAGGTTGCGCTGAAGGGCATCTATCGCAACGGCTGGGTGAACTATGGGCTGGAGCGATACTACATGCCCGAAGCCAAGCGACTCGACATCAACAACCGCATTGCCGAACTGCAACAGGCCAATCCACAGTCGCCCAACTTTGTCATGGAAGCCAAGGTCGGGGGCAATGGCGAAGCCGTGCTGACCCGAATGTGGCTAGCCGACCAGCCCTATCAGTTTTGAGGATTTGAGGATAGTCAAGGCTGTGAGCAATTGCGCCTGGGTAAAACCGTCGTAACAACCGTCGCCAGCCCAAAAATTCCCAAAGTTAAAGACAAGCGCCCTCCGCACACGGCACACTGAAGTATGGGGTTTGCCTTTGCCCATTGCGCTCACCCAGCATTAGGGGCAATCCAAGATCGAAAAGCGAAAATCGAAGAGCAAAAATCCAAAATCCACCCCCTCAATGGAGGACATCAAGCCCAGAGCCAAAGATCAGATCCTGCACCTGCTGAAAATGCGGGGGGCACAGACGGCGGCGGCCTTGGCAGAGCAGCTTGAGATTTCCCCGATGGCAGTGCGGCAGCATCTCCAAACGCTGAAGGCAGAGCAGTGGGTGACCTATCGCCAAGAGCGCCGCCCCGCAGGTCGCCCGGTGAAGCTGTGGCAGTTGACCGAGCATTCCGTCAGCCGCTTTCCCGATAGCCACGCTGACCTGATGCTGGACGTGTTGCGGGGGGTGGAGACGGTGTTTGGTGCGGAGGGGCTGGAGCGGGTGATTTCGGAACGCAGCCGCCGCCAGGTTCAGACCTATCGGGCGCAACTGGCTGGGGTGGAATCCTGGCAGGCGCAGGTAAGGGCGATCGCCCACTTCCGCAGCCAGGAAGGATACATGGCCGAGGTTTTGGAACAACCCGACGGGCTATTGCTGGTGGAAAACCACTGCCCCATCTGCGCCGCCGCCCAGACCTGTCCGGGGCTTTGCACCGCAGAACTGGAGGTTTTTCGTTCTGTTTTGGGAACGAGCGTGGTGGTCGAACGGGTGGAGCATCTAATGCAGGGCGATCGCCGCTGTGCTTACCGCATCCAGCCAACTCGCTAAACTTTTTCCAGACTTGCCCACCACTCCATCTCTCCCCGCGCCCTCCAACCTGGTGTATTTTTGTAATGAGGGTTGGGAATTTTCAGAAATGACACATTTCTTTAAGCAAACGGATCGGAAACGAGTGGGTCAACTGTTGCGATCGCTCCATAGCCGGATGGGTGCGATCGCCCTAGCCTTGGGAGTCTTGCTGTGGCTGGGCGGCGCGGCTCCTGCCCTGGCGACTGGCGTGTATGAGATGCCCGCCGTCAGCCCGACGGAGTGGGTGGTGGACGAGGGCGACGTGCTGAGCCGCCTGAATGAAAGCAACATCAACGGCAAGCTGAGCAGCTTATCCAAGAAGACGGGCAACGACGTGCGCTTGGTGACGATTCATCGATTGGACTATGGCGAAACCGTCCAAAGCTTTACTGACCAGTTGTTTGAGCAGTGGTTTCCCGAACCAGCCGATCAGGCCAATGAGGTGCTGCTGGTGCTGGATACGGTGACGAATAACGCCGCCATTCGCGTGGGCGAAGCCGCAAAGGAGCTGCTGAGCGACGACATTGCCACCAGTGTTGTGGATGAAACGCTGGCTGTGCCGCTGCGCCAGGGCGATCGCTACAACCAGGCATTTCTCGACGTGGCCACGCGCCTGTCGGAAGTGCTGGCAGGCAATCCTGACCCCGGCCCGCCCGTCGTGGTCGAAGTCGATCAGAGCGAGGGAACTTTCGCCACGCCCGAAGAGACGGCTGAAAGCAACGCGACCGTTTGGGTCATCGGGCTACTCTTTGCCGCGACGGTGATTCCAATGGCGACCTATTACTGGTATCAGATGCGATAGTCGCAGCAGCCTGACCATTCACTCTAAGCATTCGAGAAGCAAGAGAAACAATTTGAGAAGCATGGGACAAGATTCCATGCTTCTTTTTTGTTCTTACTTAACCTGACAATTTAACCTGGCAGTAATTTAACCTGGCAATATTTAAGCTTGCATTCCGAACCGCCCTCATCCCCCAGCCCCTTCTTTCAGAACAGGGGAAGGGGAGCCGGATCGGAAGTCCCGCGCTCTCTGGGAGAGGAGAAGGGGAGGCAGATCGGAAGTCCCTCACCCTTTGGAACAGGAGAAGGGGAGCCGGATCGGAAATCCCGCGCTCTCTGGGAGAGGGATTCAGGGTGAGGGCAGATGTAGTGACAAATGTGGTGACAAAAGTTGCCGGGTCAATAATTTTCTAACTTTAGTCAGAGCAAGCCTTTGGTTAGAGCAAGCGCAACTGGGCGTTTGCAGGCTCTTCTAGGGCGGCCGTGGCATCGGTTGAATCGATTTCCAGCGGCGCGTCGCTGAGCGCAAGATCCTCAGGACAATCCCTTGCCAGCAAGTTTTTTGCGGCAGCTAGCATGTCGTCTGCCAGCCCGCTCAGGTGGGGGTGATGCTCCAGGTAAGTTTTCAGGGCTTCAATCGGGTCTAGCTCGTTGCCTGCACCCAACTCTGGCAGGCGCGGTCGGGCAAGCTGGCTCTGCACTTCGGGATAGATGCTGTAGGTATGGGCAGATTTCAGGGCTTCGTGCAGGGCGGCCTGGTCAATGTCCTCAGCCTGCTCTGGCAGAATTTTGTAGACCAGGCGCACCACTGCATCGGCCAGCAGGGTTTGCTGGAGATGGCTCAAGAGCGCCGCTTGTGGGTCTGCTGCATCCGTCAGATCCACGCTGAGGGTCTGAAAAGGGCGTACAGGCAGCGGGCAAAATTCCACCACTGCTTTGCCGCGCTCTAGGGACACCAGCACATAGCCTTTGTCTTCGGCTTCTTCGCTAAAGTCTACCCGCTCGATGCTGCCCGGATAGACCACGGGCGGTTGGTCGCAGAGAATCTGGTGGCGATGAACGTGACCCAGCGCCACGTAGTCAAAACAGGGACGGGTCAGCAGCGCCATCGGCACGGTGAATCCCTTGCTGGCGGCGAGGAAGCGCTCTGCGCCAAAGCGGGCGGTGTCGGTCATCAGGTGCGCCAGCAGGATGGTGGGCAAATCTGGGTCGAGCCGCCGAATTTCGCCCTCCAGCGCTACCCGCAGCCGCTCCAGAAGCAAGTTATCGACCTCTGCCAGCGATCGCCCTTCGGTGTCGGGGCGGCTGAGCAGGGTAGAGCGGGTTAGCCAGGGCAGCGTGATGACCTGGACCTCGCCGCTGCGGGTGGCAATGCGATGCGTTTCCAGGCGATCGCCCACCACAAACCCCGGCACGCCCAGCGTCCGGTAAATGCACAAACTCGCGCCGCCCTGACCCTGCGTATGCTGGTCGTGGTTGCCCACCAGCAGCACCGTGGGAATGTCGGCATCCACCAGGCGACGAAACTGCTGAGCAAAGACTTCTTGCACCTTGGGCGGCGGCGTAGCATCGGGAAAGGCATCCCCGCCAAACAGCACTAGGTCAACAGATTCGGCGATCGCCCGATCGATACACCGCTCCAGCGCTCGCCCAAAGTCTTCCAGCCGCGTGTTTGCGCCCGTCTCTGGGTTCACGCGCCCGTGCAGCAGTCCACTGCCGAGGTGAATGTCTGACAGGTGCAGCAGTCGAATCATGGCGATCGCCCCAGGGTTGCAGTACAAGTGTTTAGAGCATTTATACTATATCGGCGGGGCGTTTGGATTTTGGATTTTAGGTCAGGACTGATGCACTTGCGATAAGCTCTTTGGG
>NZ_DVEA01000167.1:0-22886 GCF_015295965.1 Thermoleptolyngbya sp. M55_K2018_002 | reverse complement strand
CCCCCAAACCCCCTTTTGCAGGGGACGAAGCGTCCCCCACACCCCCTCCTAAGGGATTTCTGGCTTTGCTGAGAGGGCGCTTCGCATTGCATCGTTCATGGAAAATCAAAGGGCGATCGCGCAGCGTCTCTCCAGAAAATCGCGCAGCATCTCTGAGGAGAATCTTTCAGGTTTGTGTCACGACAAATCCAGTCGAATCAAGCACGGACAGTATCTCGACTGCATCGCCGAAACCGAGGTCGGAGGGGGTTTGGGGGACGCGCTTCGTCCCCCAAGCGGGGGTTTGGGGGGAAGCTCCCCCCAAGGCTTACTGGCTTGGCATCCGGAGCCTTCTCTACTGACCCAAAACCACCCGCTCAATCTCCTTAACACGGCTGTCGTATTGCTCCTGCGTCAGAACGGGCGCGTCTGCAAAGGGATTGTCCACATACCCCGCAGGAAGTTCCACATCAATCCAGGATTTGCAGCCACCGTAGGCCCCTTGATAAGGCAACGTGAAAGATTCTGGGAACCGATGCACGCGCAGCAGCAGGACGTAGAGCGGCTGCTGAGGCTTCCATTTCAGCCGTTCTGTCGCTAGGGCGTTTGTCCAAATGTGAAACGGCAGCAGCGCCTCAACGGTTTCTGCGGTGGTGATTTGAAAGATGTGGGTGATGTCGGCCCAGGCGCAGAGGGTTACGGTGTCGGGATGCCAGCCGGAGGGGACGGGCTGCACTCGGTCGGCGTAGGGCGGCTTGAGCAGGTGGGGCTGCTGGTGTTCGTAGGTGGGGTAGAGCAGCACGCGGGACTGTGCCACGCTGAACCGACCGCCCGTTTCCCGGATGCCCCCTTTTCGCAACAGCAGAATAGTGTCGCCGCTGAGCAGGGCTTCGAGGGCGATCGCCCATTCCTTGAGCGCTGCAACCAACGATCTGGCACTCTCTGAAGAAGAGTCTGAAGAAAAGTCTAAAGAAGAGTCTGGACGTTGGAATGTGGAATTTTGGGGGACGTTTAGGCGGGTCATCGGCAGCACAGCGAGTGAGGACGGGAGGCGGCGTTTTGCCTAATCTAGCGCGTTGGGCGAGGCAGTGCATCATGAAGTCCTGGGGCGATCGCCCGCTTTAGCCGCTTTAGAAAGAAACTTGGTAGAAACATGCAGGATTGCACCCTGAGCGGCTAAAGTTGTGAGTAGCCTTGCAAATCAGGCTGTAGCCTGGGTTACACCCGAAGGTATTTCCTGGTTCTGCAATTTTCTTCGGCTATTCGTGTTCGTCTACGGTTGTCCCCAATCCCCCCAACCATTGTCCACTCACTGAGCGACCTGCTTCCTATGGAACCTGAATCCAGCCAAGCTTTGACAGAAGAAATCATCGAAGCAACCAGCCATCTGGATGTCGTTGAAACTGTGATTTCCAGCCTGCAAGAAGACCAGAGCGCAATGGTCAGCCGATCTGACCAGGGCAATCTGTGGAAGTTCAAATATGGCAGTGTGGAAGTGTTTGTGCAGCTAACGGGCGAAACGGATGACGACATGCTGGTTGTTTGGTCACCAGTGCTGAGTTTGCCCGCCAAAAACGAGCTAGACCTCATGCGAAAACTGCTGGAACTGAACTGGACGAGTACCTTTGAATCTCACTTCGCCATCATGGACGGCAAAGTGGTCGTCGCGGCGCAGCGCACGGTTGCGGAACTGTCGCCCGGTGAGGTGTCGCGCAACATTACGATGGTCGCTTCTGTCGCCGACAGCTACGACGAGATCCTTCAGGCCGAGTTTGGCGCTTGAACCTGGGCGGTTCCCCCGCCATGAACGCAAACGGTGACGATTCTCGCCCCGTCTGGCGGCTTATTCCGCCGATGACCGCAGATGGCGCGACACAAATGGCGCTTGATCGCTGGCTGTTCGAGCAACACGCCCAGGGTTTGCATCCGCCGACGCTGCGGTTTTACACCTGGGAACCGATCGCCCTTTCCCTTGGCTATCATCAGCGCCAGATTCCTGAACACTGGCGATCGCTCACTTACCAGGATCAGCCCATCAATCTGGTGCGTCGTCCCAGCGGCGGCCGTGCGGTGCTGCATCAGGGCGACCTAACCTATGCCGTCATCACGTCAGGGCTGGGGCCCAGCCGCAACGCCGCTTATGAGAAAATCTGCGCGTTTTTGATTGAAGGCTGGCGATCGCTCGGCGTATCGCTCCACTACGGCACAGCCGGCCGCGGCTATATCCACAAGCCCGACTGCTTTGGCACAGCGACTCGCGCAGATCTAGTCACCGACATCGGCTACAAGCTCATCGGCAGCGCCCAACTGCGGCGCGGCGAGTGCATCTTGCAACATGGCTCTATGCGCCTTTGCCCCGACTCCGATCTGTCTTATCAGGTCTTTGGCACAGCACCAGCAACCGATGGGTTGATCCAATCGGCCATCGGTGATCCGCCTGACCTCGCCGCTATCATCACCGCTCTGACAACCGCAGCAGAACAGTGCTTTGGCATTTGCCTTGCTGCACAGGCCATCACCAGTGCCGAATGGCGGCAAATCGACGCACTGCAAATTGACGCTCTGGGCGATACCCGTCAGAATTTTCGCCAAAGCCTGGAGGCTTGCGACTGAACCAAGCCCGCCACTTGCACGCTTGCTACGGAACTTACACGCTTGCTACGGAGAGGCGATCGCCCCTGGAAAAAACCAGGAAGAGCGATCGCCCGGTTCCCCTCGTCATGCGAGAACTAAGGTCAGCCCTAGAACTTGTGCGCGTGCAATACCTCTGCATCACAGAGATAAGCAATGCCTGAATAATCGTCAAAAAACTTCGTTGCAACGGTGTCTGCGATGTTGAGAGCCATATCCCGACTGGCGGTAAGCACCTCAATCTTGATATTCGAGTAGACATCGCTAACGGTCGGTTGTCCCGACGAGCGCACGTTGCGACTGCCCTTTCCACCAGCGGGCATCACCGTATAACCAGCGGCTCCGGCTTCATCGATAATCTGGGTAATTTGCTTTAACAACAATTTCTCTGTAACGATGACGAGTTTGCTGGCTTTCTGAGTCATGGAACCTACCTCCTAAAAGCGTCTTGCCGCAAAAATCCAAGAAAAGAGTCTATGATTTTTCCTTAAACCATATCATTGAGCTTATGACAAAGATACCCCTTCTTGCAGAAGGTTGACTCAGATTAGCGAAAACATTCCATAAAAACCGCTTATCTATTAGTGCCACTTATGGAATCTCAGGAAAACTAGTGCGTGGGTTCTAGATCCCTTGAGAAAAATCTATGATCTCGATTGATACTGACCAGGCAATATTAAAAATCACTACGCAAAAGGAAAACTTATGACACAAATTTGAAATGTGATGCCATGTCCACGTTAAAGGATGCAAAAATCTGTCGATTCTAGGATAGACTTGAGTCCATAGAGATTTAGGTCTCGATAGACGGAAGTCTATGGAAAGCAGTGCAAGATAGCTATCGCCGTCCGAAGTCTTTCGGAGGTCTACCCTCTCTGAGCAGCCCGTCGGCAGGTTCTTGCATAACACCTGTGCTGTAGGGGTGAAGCGCTTCACTCCTACTTTTTTCAACCTTTTGAACTCACCTGTCATCATCATGACTCCTCGTTAGAGGACGTGGAAGGAGGTACCTGTGGATTTCTTGTCCGGTTTCTTAATGCGTTTCGTGGCACAGTTGCAGTCCCCGACACTCGGTTTTCTGATTGGCGGCATGGTTATTGCTTCCCTCGGTAGCCAACTGCAAATTCCAGATGCAATTTATAAATTCATTGTTTTCATGCTGCTCATGAAAGTGGGTCTGAGCGGCGGCATCGCCATCCGCAATGCCAATCTGTCGGAGATGCTGCTACCTGCACTGTTCGCTGCGGTCATGGGCATTCTTATCGTATTTATCGGGCGCTACACGCTCGCCAGAATGCCAAATGTTAAAGTCGTGGATGCTGTTGCTACCGCAGGCTTGTTCGGTGCTGTGAGTGGTTCGACCCTCGCCGCCGCCCTGACGCTGTTAGAGGAGCAAGGCATTGAGTACGAAGCTTGGGCAGGGGCCCTCTATCCTTTTATGGATATCCCCGCACTCGTGACGGCAATCGTTGTAGCCAGCATCTATCTCAGCAAGCGGAAGCGCGATAAGTATTATTTCAGTGAGGAGTATGTCAGCAAGCAGTCCGTTGCGGTCGGTGGGTATGCCGACGAGATCAGCGGCCCTGCAAGCAGGTATCCCGGCGGGTCGGGCATTACCGCAGCCGGATATCCGAAAGATCCAGATGCCGCCCCAAGCAAGCGGGTCAGAATTTGGCCTATCGTAAGGGAAAGCCTCCAGGGTTCGGCGCTCTCGGCGCTGTTGCTCGGTATCGCTTTGGGCATCCTAACCCGCCCAGACAGCGTCTTTGAAAGTTTCTACGAGCCTCTCTTTCGGGGTCTGCTCTCCATCCTGATGCTGGTTATGGGGATGGAGGCCTGGTCTCGGCTTGGCGAACTGCGTAAGGTGGCTCAGTGGTACGCTGTCTATGCTGTGGTGGCTCCACTGGTGCATGGGCTAATCGCCTTTGGTCTTGGCATGATTGCTCACTTTGCAACAGGGTTTAGCCTCGGCGGTGTTGTGATCCTTGCCGTCATTGCCTGCTCTAGTTCCGACATTTCGGGACCGCCCACCCTGCGAGCTGGTATCCCCTCAGCCAACCCTTCTGCCTATATCGGTGCGTCTACAGCCGTTGGAACGCCAGTGGCAATCGCCCTTGGCATACCGCTTTACATTGGTCTTGCCCAAGCGTTCATGGGTGGCTAATTCCTGCCGAGTTGTGGTCTGCCGGTGTTCATTTGACCCGGCGACCAACGCAGCGGCTATGCAGAGGTCTGCCTTTTCTAGTCAAGTTTGATGTACGCGCACCGGTCGGCGATCGCCCTTCATCTGGAAGCGTCCGCACCTTTGGGCGATCGCCCCCCGAATCCCTTTTGGGACGTCGCACACACACCCAAGCCTAACGATTTTATGCCGCTGCGTTCTGCTTTGCTGTCTCGCAAAGAATCGCCCTCACTGCTTTTAAGCGTCAATCTTTTCAAGCGTCAATCTCAATGTTTTCATGGAGGGCAAGGATTTCGATTTGAGCCTCAAACGCACTCAAGGACAACGTAACATTCGGATCATCATATTCTGATAACAGCCATTGATTAGCAGCCGTCTTGAGGTAGTGTTCTACATGAATTTGGTACTGATCAATGAGGAGATATTCTCGGAAGCTTTCAATAGTGCGGTAGGCAGAAAACTTTTCGCCATGATCATAATCTTGAGTTGATTTGGACAACACTTCAGCAATAAAGCAAGGATTGGTCACGGTGTCAGTGCGCCCGGTTTGAAGCTGTAAGGGTTTTTCGACAACCATCAGATCAGGATAGGTGTAAAGATTGCGATTGGGAATCCACAACCGTTGATCGGCTCCGAAAATCCGGTAGGGTTTGCCTCGCAAAGCAGATTTGAGCAGAGTTGCAAGATTAACTGCTATTTCGTTGTGGTCGGGTGTGCCTCCCGTCATGAGTCGAATTTTTCCGTTCACATATTCATGGCGTTCCTCCGAAGCCACTTCAAACTCCAGATATTCTTCACGGGTATAGGTGCGTTGCTCAAGTGCCGGTGTCATGATGTCGTCAACCCCCCTTATGCTCAACGATATCTGGCATTTGCTGAATGATTTCCATCGTGCGAACGCTGACGGTGCAGACTCGCTGTAGCAAATCGATGACGTGTTCTTTGTAGTCAGCAAATTTGTACGTGTTGAAAAGTGTGGCGAGCAATGGTAAACGTCACTGGTGGTGCTACTTTTGCTCTGGGTGGGCTTTTTCGGGTGGGGTTGCGCCAAGGCGGTTGATAATTCGGATCATCTGGTATAGTCGCCCCAAGTCGCGCTGGTTAAATTCAAACACCAGTCGGGGCAAGTGGGAAATTTCTACTGCGTCGGCTTCTTGGGGCAGTGCAGACATTTGGGCGATTTTGCCACGCACCAGGATATCGCTGAAGTTTGCGTTGAGATAGTCCAGTTCTTCTTCTGAAATCGCCTGATTCAGCCGCAGCACTAGGTTGGGGCCGACGTAGCGGCTGGAGTGATAGACCCGATAAAAGCTGGCGATCGCCTCACAGGCGGCATCCACCCGGTTGGTAATCGTATACAGATGCAGGTCGTCGGCGCTGATCAGCCCTGCCTCCAGCAGTTGATCTTTGATGTAGCTTTCCCAGCTTTGCCAATAGTCATCTCCCGGCGTTTCCAGCAGCACCAGCGGCAGCAAGCCCGACTTGCCCGTTTGCATCAGCGTCAGGCACTCAAACGCCTCATCCTGCGTGCCAAAGCCACCCGGAAACAGCGCCAGCGCGTCGCTTTCCCGCAGAAAAAACAGCTTGCGGGTGAAGAAGTATTTGAAATTCACCAGCTTGTCGCCGCCTTCTAAAATTGGGTTCGACCCCTGCTCAAAGGGAAGCTGGATATTTAGCCCAAAGGATTTGTCTGTGCCTGCGCCCTCGTTGCCCGCCTGCATGATGCCCGGCCCGCCGCCCGTGATCACCATGAAGCCGTGCAGCGTCACGCAGCGGGCAAAGTCCATCGCCATCTGATAAGTCGGGCTGCTGGGCTTAATGCGGGCAGAGCCAAAGATGGAAATTTTGCGGACGTGGCGATAGGGGTGAAACATTTCAAACGCTCGCCCCATGTCTTGCAGCGCCGCGCTGAGGATCTTCCAATCGAGGCGATCGGCATCGGTGCGGGACAGTTGCACAATGGTTGAAAGCGCCTGCTGGATCAAATCTCCATGCTCCAGAGAAGGTAGGTCGTGGAGCAGTTGTTCAATTTGGTGCGACAGCGACTCCGAGGCAGCGGACTTGGACAATGAAGACATGCAACTTTCCAAACAGCGCGAATCCTTATTTTACGAGATCTTTGTGACGCACGGGCGTTGCAGCCGTGTTGCTGAGGGAAGAGGGAAGAGGGAAAAAAGAAGAGAGAAGAACGAAGAGGGAAAAAAGAAGAGGGAAGAACAGGTTTTCGTTCTTCGTTTTTCGTTCTTTCTCATTAACGGGTTTTCGTTTTTCGTTCTTCGTTCTTCGTTTTTTCCTATTACACCTGTCGCCGCAGCAGATCCAGAGCGCTGCACACACTCAGCCAGCGAATCCACTCGCGGCCACGGCTCGCGCCGAAGAGGAAGCGGTGGCTTGTGACCTGGGTTTCGGGCCCGGCAATGCCAATGTAGACCAGGCCGACGGGCTTTTCGGCACTGCCTCCATCGGGCCCGGCGATGCCTGTGATGCTGAGGCCCCAGGTGGTGCCCAGACGCGATCGCACGCCCTGGGCCATTTGTTCAGCCACCGTCGCGCTGACGGCTCCAGAGTTCGCCAGATCGTCGGGATTGACCCCCAGTAGGGATTCTTTGACCGAGTTGTCGTAGGAAACAACGCCGCCCCAAAAGTAGCGGGAACTGCCGGGAACCGTGGTCAAAAAGCTGCCCAGCCCGCCGCCTGTGCAGGATTCTGCAATCGAGAGCGTTTGGCCGGCCCTTTGCAAACGTTGTCCCACGACCGAAGCCAGGGTGTCGTCGTCCTGTCCGTAGTAATCGGCTCCGGCGATTTCTCGGATTTGCTGAACGACGGGGGCGATCGCCGCCATTGCCGCCGCCTCAGACTCGGCTTTGGCAGACACGCGCAGCCGCACCTCGCCTTTGCCCGCGTAGGGCGCAACCGTCGGATGGGTCAGGTCAAACAGGGGCGCAACTTTCTCAGCCAGGGCAGATTCCGTAATGCCCCAAAAGCGCAGCGTGCGGCTGTAGATGGGCGCTTGCCCAAAGCCGCGACTGCGGAGAAACGGCACTGCCACTTCGCGCCACATGGCCTGCATTTCACTGGGCACGCCAGGAAAGGTGAGAATGATTAGCCCCGGACGCGCCTCCCAAATCATGCCGGGGGCCGTTCCCGTGCGGTTTGCCAGCACCGCCGCCCCTTGGGGAAGCAGGGCCTGTTTGCGGTTGTTGTCGGTCATCACGCGGCCACGGGCGGCGTATTTTTGCGTGATGTCGTCCAAGACTTCTGGCCGTTCCACCAAGGGGGCTTGAAAAAAATCGGCGATCGCCTCGGTGGTCAAATCATCCGGTGTGGGGCCCAATCCCCCCGTGAAAATCAGCAAGCGCGATCGCTCACAGGCAATGGCGATCGCCGCCTGGAGCCGCCGCACATTATCCCCCACCACGGTCTGGTAGTAATGCGGAATGCCCAGCGCCGCCAGTTCTTGAGCCAAAAACTGAGCATTGCTGTTAAGAATTTCGCCGAGCAGTAGCTCTGTGCCAACGCAAATCACTTCTGCCCCAAAACTCTGGGCAGGATGCGCCGCACCAGCCGAAAGGTCACTCATGAACCGTCCTTAACCGCACTATCCTTGGGAGCGGGCGTGTTTGCGGGCCTGCCATGCTGCGTAGGTGAGCAGCAGCGTGGCCACGATGGCATAGGCCAGCCCGCTGGGGATTCCAGAAAACGCCAGCGCCAGACTGCCCACCCAAAACGTCAGCGCGTAGATCACCAATACCGTCATGCGGTGAGGCAGTCCTGCCTTCAGCAGGCGGTGATGCAGGTGGCGCTTGTCAGCCTTAAAGGGCGACTTGCCGCTGCGGATGCGATCCAAAATGACCGCCGACATATCCAGAATCGGCACGGCCAAAATAATGTAAGGCAGCAGCACCGCCACCGTGGTCACGCTCTTGACCAGCCCAATCACGCCAACGCCAGCCAGCGTAAAGCCGATAAAATACGCACCACCATCGCCCATAAAAATCTGCGCTGGATTGAAGTTGTAGCGGAGAAACGCCAGGCTCGCGCCGCCGAGAGCCGCCACAATCAGCGCCGCCGCAGGCTGGTTCATGAATAAACACACCACCAGCATCACCATCGAGGCAATGCCCGCCACACCGGCCGCCAGTCCATCCAGCCCGTCGATCCAGTTAATCGCATTGGCCATGCCCACCAGCCAGAGGACGGTAATCGGCAGACTCACCCACGGCGCTAGCCCTACCAGCCCATCGAAGGGAACTGAAAGAAAATCAATCTGTACGCCTGCAAACCAGGCTGCCGTGGCAAAAACCGTTTGCAGCACGAGCCGCACACTGGGTGACAGGCAGAACAGGTCATCCGCCAGCCCAATTAGGAAAAAGGCTAGTCCGCCGATGACCACACCCCACACTTCGTATTCCTTATCGGGCGGCAGTACGCCAAACCCGCCCATCAGCCAAACCACCATCAGCGCGGCAACGGTCCCCAGAAAAATGGACACGCCGCCCAGCCGCACCATCGGGCGCTTGTGAACCTTGCGGCCACCGGGCATATCGACTCGTCCGCTGCGGATGCCCAGCTTTTTGACGATCGGCGTTGAAACGAGGACAACCGCAACCGCAACGAGAAACGCGATCAGATGGTAGTGAATATAAGGCGGCATCTGAAGTTTGGGAGGCGAAGTGCAAAAGGACTTATGGTTAACCTACGCAATGTTGTACCCCAAAACTGGGCATATCAAAAAACTTTCGAGGGAACATCGCCAAGACGCACTGATTAGGTGAGGTTAGAGGCTAGGTGAGGTTAGAGGCTAAGTGAGGTTAGGGCGATCGCCCTCATTGAGAAGGTCGAGAGACAGGCTGAGCGACGGACTTGCTAAAACATCATTCAGAATACCGCATCCCACTTGGATTAAGACATTTAAACTTGCTTCGCTCTAATTAAACTCTAATTAAGCTGGCATTGCCCAAAACGACATCGCCCCAAGAGCAACTCTCAGGGCGATCGCCATTCGGCATCTTTTCTATCTTTTCTATTGAGTCTGTTCTACGGAGCCTGCCCCAGCGTGCTGAACCTTAGCCCAGTCAACGGCAACATTGCGAACCTCTGCTCAGGGCGATTCAGGTGCATTCGGGGCAATTTGGGGGCAATTTGGAGGCAATTCGGGGGCAATTCGGGGGCGATCGCCCAGAACCCCCAAAGCTCTACTCAGGGTTGGACTCTGGATGATGGTTGCGGATTTGCTCCGCCTCAGGGCAATCTTCCGACACCAGTGGTTCCGAATCGCCTCGTGGCACCGTCGCCAACTTTTGCATCACCGAGCCAATGCTTTCCAGTCGAATCATTTCTTCCCACGAACACATCTCGTCTTCTTCTTCCGTTTCGTAGCGCAGCGTCACCAGATCGCCTTCGATGTCGAGAATTCGCGCTCGCTCAATCCATCGCTGCTGATCCCGCAAGAAAATCCAGACTTCCCGACCATCACAACAGAGTTGATAGATCTTGCGGTGTAGCATGAATCGCTTCTCCTGAACTTAACAATCAAACCCTAACCCTGCTGCGACCTCATCTCTAGGTCACAGCCCCTACATCAAGCTGGTAGGTCAAGCAGGCACAGCCTCAAGCTCGAACCCAAGGGCAGACCCCAGCTAGATATTCCTACCATCTGAAAACTTTTGATCACGGGCCGTCTGTTCATCTCGATGCAGTTTTGCAAAAAGAGCAGCCGCGAAAATCCTAGATTCTTTGGAAGCAAAGGAGGATGAAGAACTTGCCCAGTCCAGAAGATTTTTGAGTTGGGGTAGACCATTAAACTTTACCAATGCCCAAGGACAGGTCTCGTCAATGCAAATTAAAGCCTGAACGTCTGCACTTGTGAAGAGGGCGAAGTCACTAAGTATAGCTCTTTGCTATTCTTCCCACTATTCTAGCGATTGTTTGCCAGAGTGAGAGGTCAGTTGGAAAACCGACCTGAAATCCAGCTTAATCCGCACGAGGACTCAATCCGAGCCAGTTCTCAGGTTCTTTATCGCATCCTTAAAAATTCCAGAAATTCCAGAAAGACCCGACCAATCCCTACGCTCAGGACTAACGCGCTTGCAGCTAGCGTTCCAAGCTCCAATCATCCCTTCTGGGCTAAAACTGCGAGAAATTACCCAACTGTATGGGTCTTAATCCCTACTCCTTAATAGACTCCGGCAGCATCGGGCGGTTTTCGTAGGGCAGCGGAATGTATTGCACAGTGGGGCGACCCATCGACGGCTGCGGATACAGATCCATCAGGTTGTAGATGATCTTGGGTAGCCCAGCAACGACGTGCAGCCCAAGTTCCTGCGCTTCTTCTACCGAAATCGGGTAGTCGTGCGTCACCTGCCCCGTCGTCAGCGCTTCGATAATGCGGTCAATTCTTTCAGGCTCGATTTTACGCTTGGGCACGCAGTCTTCGAGCAGCGTGCGGACAAACTTTTGCACCTGGCGAATGGCCTTGCGGGCGATGTCAGCGGTCACGATGGTCTGGTCATCGATATCGCTGATGGGCTTATCTTCCAGCACCTTCAACACGCTGGCGGCTGGCGTGCTGCCCAACTGCGGATCGACCGGGCCCAGCACTGCGTTTTCATCCATCACGATTTCATCGGCAGCCATCGCCAGCATCGTGCCGCCGCTCATAGCGTAGTGGGGCACAAACACCGTCACCTTGGCCGGATGACGCACTAGGGCGCGGGCAATTTGCTCGGTCGCCAGCACCAGTCCCCCTGGGGTATGCAAGATCAGGTCAATGGGCACATTGGGTGGGGTCAGCCGGATCGCCCGCAGCACCTGTTCAGAGTCTTCGATGCTGATGAAGCGAGAAACAGGAACGCCTAGAAAACTAATGGATTCCTGGCGGTGGATGAGCAAAATGACCCGACTGCCGCGACTGCGCTCGAACGCCTGGATCGTCATCAGCCGCCGCCGCTCGGTTGAAAACCGCTGAATTAAAGGGGAAATGGAAGAGATCAGAAAAAAGACGATTAGAAGATTAACAAGACTCATGGGAGGAAGCTAAGGGGGGCGAAGGAGACAGAAAACTGGGGATTTCGCAGACTGAACGCCAGAACTTGAAAGTCAGACATCTGGATGTCTCCGAGCAATTTGCCATTTCAGACAGTTTGCCAGATAACCGGATGAATTAATTCTCACAGGCTATTTTGTAACGAAGTGGAACCCAGTGCGTGTCTCATCGGTCATAGCGGGGGTGAAAGAAAAAATAAACCTGCCCAGAATCAGCGCTACAGATGGCAGCACAGATATCAGTACAGATAGCAGTACAGAAAGCAGAACGGATGGCAGACGGGCGATCGCCCCACCCCATCACCCAGCCTCATCACCCAGCCTCATCACCCAGCCTCAAAACTCAGCCTCAAAACTCAGCCCTAGGCTCTTTTACAACCACACGACACCATGAACCCTCTCCATCCGATTTACGAAATTCTGGCTAAAGAAATCGTCGCGGTATCCGACAACCCCCAGTTTCAGCCGCAGGTTGATGCATTTCTGGCTTAGGCAGGCTACACCATTGACCAAATTTTCAACGACCCCACGACGGGCTTTCAGGCATTGGGGCTGAAGTCCACCACGCCGGGGAAGCCGCCCGTGCTGGTGTTTCGGCAGACGAACGAACTGTTAGACGATTTGGCCAACCGAGATCCCAATGGGGTTGGGCTTGCCCAGTTTCAAGCAAATCAAGACGACCTGGAAGACTGGCTGCTAGCCACCTTTGCGGCGACGGGCGTGCGGCCCGATATTATCGGCCACAGCTTGGGCGGCGGCATTGCCCAAATCGCGGCCGCTGAGCTAACGGATTTGGTGGGGGAAATTGTCACGTTTAACTCGCCGGGAACCAGCGGGGCGATCGCCGCTCAGTTCCTTGCCGCAGGTGGCACAGACAAGACCGTCACCCATTACGTGGTCAAAGGCGATTTTGTGTCGCTGGGCGGGCAGGCGTTTATCAACGGCAAGGTGGTCTTGCAGGCCTACACCGACCCTGCGATTAACCCCATCACCCTGCTCGACAAGCATGGTCAAATCCGCCGCCTGCTCAGCACGCCGCCCGAAGGTTACACCACGACAGAACTCTCCATCGCCGAACTCAGCAGCCCTACGTTTAGCTTCATTGGCGATTCCGATTTCAACGAGTTTCTGGCAGCGCTCAATTTTGTCAATCCGGGGCTGGCGGCCCAACTGGTGTCTCGTGCCAGCGTAGAAGCCCTCCGCATCTCGCCCAACTTCTCCTTTTTGGGGCTGGTGCTGGGCACACGGGCGGCCCTGGCTCCAGAGCAAGATAACTTTTTGGTGGGCGACGATGCCGACAACACGGCCAACGGCGCAGGCGGCAATGACCAAATCTTTGGCAACGGCAGCAACGACCTGCTGCAAGGCGGCGCAGGCAACGACACGATCTTCGGCGGGGCGGGCAACGACACCTTGCTGGGCAACAATGGCAACGACTCGCTGAATGGCGGCAACGGAGCCGATCAACTGGTCGGCGGCGCAGGCAGGGATACGCTGATTGGCGGCAACGGAGCCGATACGCTGATTGGCATGAACCCAGACTCGCAGCGGCCCGGGCGGGGCGAGGTGGATGTTCTCAATGGCGGCAACGGCCCCGATGTATACCTGCTGGGCAATGCCAGGGGCGTGTTTTATGATGATGGCAACCCCAACCAAGCGGGGCTAAACGATTACGCGCTGATTACGGGATTTGGCACGGGCGATCGCCTCCAACTCAAGGGCAAAGCCGCCGACTATCGCCTACAAAACCTGGGCATCAGCACGCAAATTTTCCTCCGGCAAAACAGCGGTCCCGACGAACTCACTGCCATTGTGCAAGGCGCACGGCTCAACCTCACGAGCAGCCAGTTCACCTACGTTGCCTGAGGGACGGAGAATCAGGGACGGCGGCAGCCCCGCTTGGGGAGTTGGGTGGAAAGCAGCAGGCAGACCACGCTGACGGCAATGGCGACGAGTAGCGCAATCTTCATGCCTTCGACGGCGGCCAGGCGGGCCACTTCGGGAAGCTGCGCCATCACGGGTTCGGGCAGCACTCTAGCCAGCGCCTCTCGGCGTTCCTGCTTGGAAAAGGTCTGCACCATCCGCTGCAAAGCGGTAATGGCGTTTAGTCGCTGCTCGCTCGAAAGGCTCAGCCCCATGAGTTGCGCGACCTGATCCACCACATCAATAGAGGCCGAGGTAATCAAAATCGTGCCCAAAATGCCGCGCCCCAGAGAACTGCCCAACTGCTGGCACGGGTTATAGATTCCGGTTCCTTCGGGTTTTTCCCGCTTTGAGGTGGTGGCGTAGGTGAGCCTGCCAATATAGACCGAAAATAGTCCCGACCCCATGCCCATGAGCATCAGCGCGGGCAGGATGCTGAGGGTCGTCATGTCGGGGGCGATCGCCCAATACATCGCCAGCAATCCCACAATCAGCAGCGATAGCCCAATATGCACCAGGTATTTGGGGAACAGTTGCTGATCGATTTTTAGCCGCTTGAGCAGCAGCACCACGACCACCACCATCGTCAGGGTGTAGGGCAAAACGGCGATCGCCGTCTGAAAGGGGTTGAGCGGCAGAATGATCGGCAGCGATTGATAGAGGTTGAACTGAATGCCAGACGTGACCAGCGTATGCAGCATCGCCGTCAGCAGCCCGTTCACAAACACAGCGTTTCGCAACAGCCCCACGCGCATCAGCGGAATGCCAGCGGGCTGCTGCTGCTGCTGTCGCTGCCAGACAGCAAAAAAGCCAAGGCAAATCACCCCCACCGAAATCAGCGTCGGCACAATTGACACCGCAAAGGGCGGAATCACCAGCCCCGCAATCGAAAAGACCTGCTTGGGCTTCCACCAGCCATACTCCCCCGCCAGCCCCACGCCCAGCAAAATACTGCCAAAGCCCAAAAAGGACACCAACCCGCCCACCCAATCGATCGGAACCTTGCGAGGAACCGAGGTAGAGGGCAAGGTTCTGCCCATCACCAGCACCAGCACAAAGACAATCAGCGACGGGGTAAACGACCAGCGCCAGCCAAAATGAGACGCGATGAAACCGCCCAGCAAGCTCCCCGACAGACCGCCGATTACCGAGGCCAGGATGAATGCAACGGTGGCCTGCTCCTCCTGTTTGCCGTCGTAGGCAAAGTCCATAATGCTCCAGGGAGCGCTGACCAAGGGGGTCGCCGCCAGCCCCGTCAGCAGCGAAAAGCTGACCACCCAGAACCCAATCGTGGGGCTGAGGGCCATGGCCACAATGCCGAGGCCATAGAGCAACAGTCCACCCAAAAAGATTCGCTCTCGCCCATAGAACCGACACAGGTTTTCACTCGTCGGCGCAAAGGATGCAGTGACCAGGGAAAACAGCACCAGCGCACTCTGGATATAGCCGATGCTGGTGTTCAACTCCCGCACCAGGAGGGGCATGACGGGCGAAATGACGCTGATGTTGTAGGCAATCAGAAACAACGTCAGCCAGAGCGCCCAAAACTCTTTTTTGCTAAGCGTGATAGATGGATTAGGAGCGTCTGCGTCCATGTCGTATATTCACAGGCGAAGAAATCAGTATAACCATCGAGGAAATCAAGATCGCCTTGTAAGTCATCGCGTGGAATCTTTATTCTGAAACGATTTCATCATTTTCGGCGATCGCCATAGGATTTCATATCATTTCATCAGTCCAAAATCCAGAACCTATACACACGAGTAGTTTCAGCTTTGCCGAGCTTTCTGAAGGATTATGGGGCATTGTATTGGAGCAGCGTCGTTTTCAGCTTTGCATGAAGATATGGTGCGATCGCAACAAAACCGCCAACCACTCGCTGCGATCGCCCATCTGCTTCAAACCATGATGCGGTTGAGAGGACTCGTAACCTTATCGCAGGAAAGGTTATGAATCTTCTGAAGGGAGTAAAGACTGAAGAGATATTAGTAATTCAGGCAGTTTGTTTTGAATCACATCCCAAACAATATCAAGATCAACCTGATCATAGTCATGAACAATCACATCCCGCATTCCTGTAATTTCTCGCCAGGGAATCTCTGGATATTGTTGGCGAAAGTCCTGCGATAATCGTTTGGCTGCTTCGCCGATGATTGTAATTTGATAAAGTATTGCAGAGACTTTTTCGTCATTTATTTGAAGACTGGCACGATCGCAATCAGCGGCATAGCGCATAACTCATCTGGCTGCTCGTTCAATATCAATTAAGGATTCGTTATCGCGTGGCATAGATAACCTGTGCAAATTCCAGGATGTTTTTGCGTCGCAGCCAGTTCTCACTACGCTCAATCGCTGCTTTAACAATAAAATCGACTTTTCGGTTGAAGATGGTTTGTAGCTCGTCTTTCATTTGCAGTGTTTCAGATAAGCCTCGTTTCGCTTCTGGCGCGAAAGTGACTAACACATCAATGTCACTGTCAGGACGAAAATCATCTCGCAGAACAGAGCCAAACAAGGCGAACTCGACGATCTGCCAGCGATCGCAAAATTGTTGAATCTGTTCCATCGGCAACTCAATTGTTTTAAGCTTCATAACAGTTACTATCCCTCGGTCAGATGTCGATAGATATCGAAATAGATATCAAAAATTTCCTAGCTCAACTGCACGACGGCTTGATTTTCGGTGAGGGTGCGGTTGGTGAGCAGGTCATCGACGGTGATGCGGAGGAAGCGATCGCCATCCACCCAAAATTGCACCTTGATGCGATCGCTCCCTGGCGCACCGGGCGGGTCTAGGCGGGCGATGCTGCGGGCGCGGTCGGTGTCGTTTAGCGGCTTCACCTGGGCCGTGCCGCCCGTGACGCGGGTAACGAGGCGATCGCCCTCAAAGAACACTTCCGTCGTGGTGGTGTCTGCGCCCAGTTCCCCAATGATTAGCTCAATGCTGGGCTGGTTGTCCATCGACGCGCCGAGGGTTAGCTCGACGGGCTTTTCCATTGGGTAAGGCTGTCCCTCGCGGATAATGGGATGCCAGCCGTGGCGACGGTTGCGCCGATCCCAATAGCGCACGCCATAGCTGTGATAGAGATAATCCTTGACCTCCACGCCCTGGGCAATTTGCAAGGCTCCGTGGGCGATCGCCTCGAAGGGCTTCTCAAAGCGGATCTTGTCGGCGGGGAAATATTGCCGCACCCAGGCCTGCACGGCGGGAATCTGGGCCGTGCCGCCCACCAGCAGCACCGCATCGATGTCGCCGCTTTCCAGTCCCTCGCGTCGTGCCTGCTGAAGCACCTGACTCATCGCGTCGTCCAGTCGGTCAAAAAAGCCGTTGGCTTGCAAGATCTCCTGGAGGCGATCGCGGCTCAGGTGTAGCTCCACACTCTCCAGCGTTTCGTCGTTGAAATAGGCCTCCGTCGCCTCTGGTTGTTCCGAAAGCTGAATCTTTAGCCGTTCTGCCAGCCGCAGCGTCAGCGAAGAAACGGGCAACCCCTGCTCAGTCGCAAAGTGATCCACCAGCCAGTTGTCAATATCTGCACCGCCCAAGTTTTGTCCCGCCTTGGCCAACACGCGAGCCGTTTTGGACTTTTGCCCCGATTCCGTCAGCGTCTTTTGTCCCCACTTCAGCAGCACGCCCAGGGGTTTCGCGCCGCTCAGCGACTTCTCCAGCCGCACCAGCGATAGATCCAGCGTGCCGCCGCCAAAGTCTACCACCAGCAGCGTGCTGCCACCCGCCAGCCCATAGCCCAGCGCCGCCGCCGTCGGCTCATCCAGCATCCGTACCTGCTGCACGTTCAGCGATTCACAGGCCTGCGCCAGCCACAGCCGATAGGCCTCAAAGCTATCCACGGGTACGGTGAAGACCAGCGTCTCTAGGTCAGGGTCAGTGTGCTGAAGCTGCCCAATCACCTGCGCCAAAAACCACTCGCCCACTTGCTCAAAGCTGACGCTGCGCCCGTCCAGATCCGGCAAAAAGCCCTGAATCTCTGCCCCCACGCCCCGCTTGAAGTTGCGAAAAAAGCGCGGGTCGCTAGACAGATCCAAGCCGCGATCGCGCACCATTTGTCCTGCAAGCGTCTTGCCCGCCGCCGCATCTTCTATGTACAGCAAGCTGGGCACCAACGGCGGATTGCCCCCCAGTTGCAGAGAAAGGCGGTCTAGAACAACGGTTTCGGGCTGCTGCGTGGCGGCGTTCCAGCGGGCAATGACGGTGTTGCTGGTGCCAAAGTCGATTGCGTAGGGCATTGAGCGAGGGTCAGGAGTGGGGGGTTTGGGACAATGACTCCAAAGTTGAGACTACCAATTAAAGAGAGCGAGTGCTAGGGCTTGTGTTGTCTAGCGCAAGCCGTCCTTACAAACCGTCTGCAAAGCCTGCAATTTTTCCTAGCGCGGGGCGATCGCACGCACGAATTCCTTAGACCTCCTGCATGGATGGGAGAGAATGTGCCAGTTAGGAATACCCAATTATGCAACGGCTCTGTCGAGCCTGCCAGAGCTTTGCTTGCAGAGTGCGAAAACTTGCTTCTTGGAAATCGCCCCAAAAATCGCCCCAAAAATCGCCCACATGGTCGTATTCGCAATGTAGAACCTGGCTCTAGCATGGGCAGAAGCTTTGCCTTCAAGCACTTCCACTCCAAAGCCTTGCCTTTAAATTTCGTGAATCCAAAACCATCTCTCGGCTCCGTTTCCTCCAGTCCAGAATCGGGGCTAATCTATGCTTTGCTGGCCTATACCGCGTGGGGATTGCTGCCTATTTACTGGAAAGCGTTTGGTTCTATTTCTTCAATAGAAGTGTTGAGCCACCGCTTTTTCTGGTCGGCGGTGTTTTTGATCAGCGTGCTAATCGCGCAAGATCGGCGGGCAGAGTTGCAGGCCATTGGGCGATCGCCCCGCACGCTGGGCATTTTGCTGATCACGGCGCTGCTGCTAGCGTTTAACTGGGGGCTATATATCTATGGCGTGAATAGCGATCGCGTCGTAGAAACCAGCCTCGGCTATTTTATTAACCCCCTGGTCAGCGTGCTGCTGGGCTTTGTGGTGCTAAAGGAGCGGTTGCACTGGGGACAGCAATTGGCCGTGGCACTAGCGACGCTGGGAGTGATTTATTTTATCTGGCAGCTTGGTACAGTGCCCTGGATTGCTCTGTTCCTGGCGTTTTCCTTTGCGCTCTATGGGCTGGTGCGAAAGATTGTCCCCGTTTCGCCCGTGGTCGGGCTGACGATAGAAGCGTTGTGGGTCGCTCCGGCGGCTATCTTATTCATCAGCTTTGGCGACGTAACGGGCACAGGGCATTTTTCTGATAGCCTGGGGCTGATGCTGCTGTTTATGGGCTGCGGCATTGTCACGTCGTTTCCGCTGCTGTGGTTCAACAATGCGGCCAAGCGGCTGCAACTTTCAACGCTGGGTTTCATGCAGTACCTTGCGCCCAGCTTACAGCTTCTCCTGGGCGTGCTTCTCTATCGCGAACCCTTTACGTCTGCCCATGCGGTCACGTTTGGCTGCATCTGGCTGGCTTTGCTGATCTATTCCACGACCTCCTGGCTGCGAACTCGAACACAGAGGATATGAGCAATCCTGACCTCCGCATCTGCTTTGTGGGCGACTCGTTTGTGAATGGCACGGGCGACTCGACGCTGCTGGGCTGGACGGGGCGCGTCTGCCAGTTTGCCAGCCAGCGGGGCGTGCCGTTGACCTATTACAACCTCGGCGTGCGGCGAGAAACCAGCGCTGATATCGGCGTGCGCTGGCAGTTTGAGGTGATGGCGCGGCTGCCAGAGGGGTGTGACGGGCGGGTGGTATTTTCCTTTGGGGCAAACGATACGACCTGGGAACAGGGCGGGGTGCGGGTGAAAACGTCGGACTCGCTGCGGCACACGGGCATGATTTTGCTGGTGGCCAAGCGCCAATATCCAGTGCTGATGGTCAGCCCTCCGGCGATCGCCGATGAAGCGCAGAACGAACGCATTGCTGAACTGGTGGGCTATCAGCGGCAAATCTGCGAGGGCTTTGAGATTCCCTACCTGGATGTGTTCACGCCACTGCGGCGATCGCCCGTGTGGATGACAGAGGTGCGATCGGGCGACGGGGCCCATCCCAATGCAGCAGGCTACGCAGAACTGGCGCAACTGGTACTCAGTTGGTCAGCCTGGTGGAAGCTGGAATAGTGCTGCCAAGCAATTTTTAGCGTTTAATAAAAAATAATCACTCAGACCGCGGATTGAGCTTCAGTTTAGCCCCAGGAGAAGCCATGCCCCCCACCGCCAAAGCCCGCTGGACTCGCCAGAACTTTCGTGCCCTGATCCGACAGGAATTGCAGCCCAGCCGATTGATTCCCACTCTCACGGCGGGCATGATTGCAGGTATTTTTCTAGTGGTTTACGCCGTTTCCTTTGGCGCACTAATCTTTTCGGGTGAGCTAACGCCCTTCGTCTCGACGGGCATCGGGCTGGTTTTATTCACTGCGATTACGGTCAGTATTATTGTAGCTTTGGGCAGTTCGCTACCTGGAGTGTTGATTATTCCGCAAGACGGTCCAGGCGTGATTCTGTCGCTGCTGATCAGCGCAATAGTGACGAAGCTGTCTGGGTCGGCTACGCCAGCAGCATTGTTTGCAACGGCGGTGATGGCGATCGCCACTACTTCTCTGCTAACAGGCGTGGTGTGCTTTTTGCTAGGAACCTACCGCCTAGGCAACCTGACCCGGTTTGCGCCCTATCCGGTGATTGGCGGCTTTCTCTCAGGCACGGGATATCTAATTGCTCAAAGTGGCTTCAGCCTGCTGAGCGATCGCTTTTTTAGCTTTGCTGAAATCAACACCTTGCTCCAGCCACAACTTTTAATTCGCTGGGTTCCGGGAGTGATTTTTGGTCTGCTTTTGCTCTGGATCTTGCGCCATCGAGATAGCATTTTTATCGTGCCGGGAATGGTGTTTTCTGGATCGCTCATTTTTTATGTATTGCTGTTTCTAACCCAGACCAGTATTGCCGAAGCAAGAGAATACGGATTGTTGCTACCCGAATTTCCACAAGGGGCTCTCTGGCGACCGATTGAGCCGAGCCTACTGTTCCAGGCAAACTGGCAGGCAATCGGAGAACAGCTTCCCCGAATAATCAGCATTATGCTGGTGACGGTCATGATGCTGCTGCTAAATTCTACTGGAATTGAACTGGCAAGCAGACAAGATATTGACCTGAATCAGGAATTACGGGCTGCTGGATTGGGCAATATCCTCGCTGGATTGGGAGGCGGCATTATTGGATTTCATGGGCTGGGTCTATCCACGCTTTGCAGCGTAAAAATTGGCGCAAAAAGCCGATTTGTTGGCATTTTGGCCGCCCTCGTTTGTGTGGTGATTCTATTTTCTGGCGGACTCGCTGCCCTGATTCCAAAAGCAGTTTTGGGCGGTATGTTGGTGTTTTTGGGACTCAGCTTTTTGGTGGAATGGGTGTATGAAGCATGGTTCAAGCTTTCCAAAGCCGACTATGTTTTGGCGCAAATTATCCTGCTGGTGATTGCGCTGGTCGGCTTTTTGGAAGGCGTGGGGTTGGGGTTAGCCATTGCGATGGTGCTGTTTGTGGTGAACTACAGCCGCACTCGCGTCGCAAAGCATATTTTGTCGGGCACAAATTACCGCAGCCGCGTAGGGCGATCGCCCACCGAGCAGCGCACTCTTCGCCAAGAAGGTGAACAGCTTTATATTCTTGATCTCCAGGGATTTCTCTTTTTTGGCACCGCAACGACGCTCATCAACCAAATTCAGCAGCGTATCCAAGCAGAGCAATTGGTTTCGCCAAAGTTCGTTGTTTTGAATTTTCAAGCTGTTACAGGACTCGATTCTTCGGCGGTGTTGGGGTTTGAAAAACTCAAGCAAATTGCCCAGAGAGAGTCTTTTAACCTATTGTTTACGCACCTTTCTCCTGAGATTTCAGAACAGATTCAGCGGAGCGGTCTGATCCAAGAAGATGACCCGACTTGCCTGATTTTTCCAGACCTGGATCGCGGCGTAGAGTGGTGTGAAAATCAAATTTTGTCTGCCATTTCCTGGCGGCGTAAAAAGTCTTTGCCGCTGGTGTTGCAGATGGAGAATTGGTTTCCCAATTCGCCCCAAATTGCCGAAATTGGCACTTATTTGGAAGAACTGGATTTAGCAGCAGGAGACGCGCTATTTCGTGAGGGCGAAGCCGCGATCGCCCTGTATATTCTCGAATTTGGTCAGGTAACGGTGTGGGCACAGGTAGACCAGCAGGTGACCGCGAAACGTCTGCAAACGCTGGGAGCCGGAAGCTTTGTGGGCGAGATGGAGTTTTTCTTGAACATGGCACACCAAACTACGGCGATCGCCGACATACCCAGCACGATCTACCAAATGACCCAGGCCGCTCTAACCCACATGCAGGCCGAAAATCCGCAGGGGGCGATCGCTTTCCAAAAAGCAATGAATCAGCTGATGGCTGAGCGCCTGTCTCAGGCGTATCAAGAAATTAATCAACTGCTCGATTAGAAAGCAGGGGCAGGAATTAGGGGTCAGGGGTCAGGGGTCAGGCTGAGCATAGCTGCCTCCTGCAACCTCATCCCTGTCTCCTCTAAGCAGGCTTCAGCCCCAGCAGCCCCTCTTCCTTTAGCTTGGGGTCAAAGCGGATGGGTGTTGTCACGCCGCGATCGCCCAGCGCTTTCAGCACTTCTGCCTCGACCCGTCGCGCAACCTGCTTCAGGGTTTTGATTTTGCCCTGGTCGTCGGCGCTGGCATAGTCGGCCTGCTCCTGCGGGGTCATGTGGACTTTGGCATCGATGGGCTGGTTCCAGCGGGCTTCGTCTGCGCCGTTGCCGGGGGGCGTTGTGCCGCTTTCGGCGATCCAGTCGGTGCGGACGGTTTCTAGCAGGGTGCGGCTGGGGCGATCGCACGTCCACACCTTCACCCAATAGCAGCCCTGCGGCACCCGCACGAGATGTTGCAGCAGGCTGGCGGTGATGTCACGGGAGTAGCCGATGTATTGCAAGGTCTGGTCAGCCGCAAAGATGGCGTAGGCTCCTACCTTGCCGTCAAATTCGTGGATAATCTCGCCCTGGTCGTCGAGGTAGGACAAAAAGGGCAGTTCGGCGAGGGTGGGCATGGGCAGGGGGTGGGTGAATC
>NZ_DVEA01000288.1:0-22910 GCF_015295965.1 Thermoleptolyngbya sp. M55_K2018_002 | reverse complement strand
ATTCGAGCCAACCTCTCGGCGCGGTTGCGTCCCCGCATTTCTATGCTGCCCAACCCGGCGCGGCTGGTGATTGACGTGCGTTCGGACTCGATGGTGGAGCGCACAATCTACTGGGCACCGGGCATCACTTGGCGACAGCAATACGTTGCGGTGGGCGCGGCCCGGTTTCCGGTTTACCTGCTAGAGCTAGATCTCCGCCAGCCGGGGCTATCCCTGCGCCCCATCTGGACTGATCCGGAGACGGCCGTAGGCACTGCGCCCCTGATCCGCACGGCCCAGCGCTGGCAGGTGGCAGCGGCGATCAATGCAGGGTTTTTTAACCGAAACAATCAGCTTCCATTGGGCGCGATTCGCACCGAAAATCGCTGGGTGTCTGGCCCGATTTTGGGACGGGGCGCGGTGGGCTGGTCTGGGGCGGGGGACTGGTTGATGAGCCGCCTGGTGTTGCGAGAGGCCGTGAGTCCGGTTGTGGCTGGGGCCGTGGGCGATCGCTTTCCCATCCTCTCGCTCAACAGCGGCCTAGTGGGAGCGGGCATCTGCCGTTATACCCGCGAGTGGGGCAGCACCTATACGCCCATCACCGATGGAGAGACGGTGGTGACCGTTCGCAATGATCAGGTGGTGGCTCGTCAAGTGGTGGCCAGCCCGGTTGCCAGCGCCCCCCTGCCGGGTGATTTCTCACCGCCTGCCGATCTGCCTAGACCGACGTTTCCAATCCCGACGGATGGCTATTTGCTGGTGTTGCGGGGCAACGATCTCCTGGTGAATGCCTTTGTCCCTGGCAGCAGCGTCCGCTACGAGGCGGCTACGCTACCCGCCGAATTTGACCGCTTTCCCAACATTCTGGGGGCTGGGCCGCTGCTGGTTCAAAATGGTCAAGTGGTTCTGGATGCTAGAGGAGAAGGGTTTTCGGACGCATTTATTCAGGAACTTGCGATCCGGAGTGCAATTGGCAGACGAGCAGAGGGCACTCTAATCTTGACCGCAGTCCATCCGCGAGTGGGTGGCCCTGGCCCGTCTCTGAGTGAGATGGCGCAGGTGATGCAGCGGCTTGGCTCTGTGGCCGCGCTCAACCTGGATGGCGGGAGTTCTAGCTCTCTCTATCTCGGCGGGCAGTTAATTAACCGCCCGGCCAACACGGCAGGTCGGGTTCACAATGCCATCGGTATATTCCTGCAAAACCCCCAATAAGTTGAAAAGAGCAAGTCAACAAGAGCCAGAATGCCTCGCCGTCTAATGGTTTGCCTGCACAGCTTTGCCTGCACAGATCAGCATTTTTGGGGATTTATTTTGCGGTGACATGCGCTTAGTTTAAAGATTGGGTGAAGTTTTACCGCTGTCGTTCAAGGGGTTGATAAATCCTGCCTGGTTGGTGGAATAGACACTGGTAACCCCCGGAGAATGTTGGTATGGTTTTGCACAGGTGGGCGATCGCTCTTGGCTTGGGTTCGGGCTTCCAGGCTTCGAGGCTTTATATATCTTCTGCAAGGATTCCTTTGGGCGATCGGGTCTGGCCTGCCTATCGTCCTGATGCACGTCCAAGGTTCTGAAGAATCTTCAGGCGGCCAGCTTTTGCAACGCCACTCTTGTTAATCCAGCTTTCAACGCGACTTTAGTTTCGAGCGATAGTTTCGAGCGATGTCATTTCTTAAGGAGTAAAAGACTGTGACTCAAGCAAAAGAAGTAGCGCCTTCTACCCTTCCCTCTTCACCTGCGTCCGCGCTGACGAAGGGCGTTGCAGCAACAGAACTGCGCCCCTGGGGATCGTTTACTGTGCTGGAAGAAGGTCGGGGCTACAAGATTAAGCGCATTGAGGTGAAGCCAGGACACCGCCTCAGCCTTCAGATGCACCATCACCGCAGCGAGCATTGGATTGTGGTGTCTGGCACTGCCCGCGTCACCTGTGCTGAACAAGAAACCCTCTTGTTTAGCAATCAGTCCACCTATGTCCCGCCCTGCACTGCCCACCGATTGGAAAATCCTGGCGTGATCCCGCTGGTGCTGATCGAGGTGCAGAACGGTGAATACCTGGGTGAAGACGACATTGTTCGCTATCAGGACGACTACGCCCGCACCCAATAGTTGCTGTGCTAAGTAGTTAATAGCATCCAACGATACCCAATAATCATTGCCAACCTGCTCAAAACGTTGAAGCAAGTTGGAGTTGTCAAAAGCCTGGAGTGGTCAGTGCGATCGCCCCAGGTTTTTGTTTTTGAAACCATCTGGTCAAATTCGCGCTAGTATAGACAACGCAGTGTTGCCTAGATGGCATCAGTGCGCCCGGTAACTTAGGTTTTGTTTTGTCTAAGCCTTGACGGTGCAGCAAGTCGATGGTGCAACTCAGTCCAGCCGCCGCCAGAGAAATTGAGCGGTTTCAAAGAACTCAGTCTGCTCCCACGGCGCTATTTCGGCTGGGAGTCCAGTCGGGTGGCTGCATGGGAACGATATACACCATCGGTTTGGCGGAAGTCTCCTCACCGGGCGATCGCATTTACGAGTCTGAGCAAATCCGAATTGTCGTCGATGCCCAGAGCCTTCCCTATGTGGAAGGGGTTTTGCTGGACTACTCAGAAGACTTGATGGGTGGGGCGTTTCGCTTTCAGAACCCAAGGGCGATCGCCACCTGTGAGTGCGGACACTCCTTTGTTGTGGCAGACGTGTAGTCCGTATGCGCCAATCTCTTGGCTCTCTCAGCCAGGTTTGACAGAACCTCGGAAAACTCGGTAAGATTGAAGACTGTGAAAACTTGACCCGTCTATCGGCAAAATACGCCAGAGTCCATGCCTACTATCCAACAACTCATTCGGAGCGAACGTCAGAAAGCAAGTTCAAAAACGAAGTCCCCGGCGCTCAAGAGCTGTCCCCAGCGCCGAGGGGTTTGCACTCGCGTCTATACAACAACCCCTAAGAAGCCCAATTCCGCCCTCCGAAAAGTGGCGCGGGTTCGCCTGACTTCTGGCTTTGAGGTGACTGCCTATATCCCTGGGATTGGCCACAATCTGCAAGAGCACTCGGTGGTGATGATTCGAGGAGGCCGGGTTAAGGATCTTCCGGGTGTCCGCTATCACATCATTCGCGGCACCCTGGACACAGCAGGTGTGAAGGATCGGAAGCAGGGTCGCTCGAAATACGGCGCGAAGCGTCCTAAGCCCGCGGCTGCTAAGTAGTGCTGCTTAGTAAGTAGTGCTGCTTAGTTTGGATCTAAGTTTTGAACTGGGCGATGCGCCAAATCTTCTCTCGGCTGCTTCTCGAAGCTTAAGTCTGCTTGAATCTGTTGATTTAGAATAGCGTCTGACGACTTAGCTCTATTCTTCTTTACATCGGCTACGTTAGAGCGTGTTAGGTTTTCGGAGTTTCGAGTCCGGTTCCCAGCACTTCGTATCCTGATGGGCTTACAGCCTCAAATTGTAGGTTGCCCAAGTGCCTGTTTGCCTGGCGCTTTTATTCAGGATTCTCTTCAGGTTTTGCCAGGTTTCTCTCAGTCGGTTTTATCTTTACTGTCCACTCTTCTTAAAGGTCTACAAAACACAAGGGCTACTAAAGTTATGTCTCGCCGTACCGTCATTCAAAAGCGTCCGGTTCCCCCAGACCCCAAGTACAATAGCCGCCTGGTTAGCATGATCGTTCGGCGAATCATGCGCTCAGGCAAGCGATCCCTGGCATATGGCATTGTCTATGACGCTTTTGATTTGATTCAAGAGCGAACTGGGTCTGATCCGCTCGAAACCTTCGAGCGGGCCGTGAAAAATGCAACTCCTCTGGTTGAGGTGAAGGCTCGTCGGGTGGGCGGTGCGACCTATCAGGTTCCGATGGAAGTGCGATCGGATCGCGGCACAGCTCTGGCCCTGCGCTGGCTGATTCAGTTTTCTCGCTCTCGTTCTGGTCGAACAATGGCTGGGAAGTTGGCAAACGAGTTGATGGATGCTGCAAATGAGACGGGCAGTTCAATTCGTAAGCGCGAAGAAACGCACAAAATGGCTGAAGCGAACAAAGCATTTGCCCATTATCGCTACTAAGCAATCTGCTGGAACTCCTCTGGTTTTCCACTGTAGGTAGGGACTTTTGTAGGTAGGGACTTTATCTTCTGAGGTGAGATCGCACCTTGTGATTTTCAAGGGGTGTGAACCGGGTGTGAAAGATAAAGTATAGAATCTTAACAGACGCATCACAGACGCAGTTATGCGAACACTTGGCGGCAAGCACTTAAGGAGGTAGCCGTGGCACGAAGTATCCCGCTAGAAAGAGTTAGAAACATTGGTATTGCAGCCCACATTGATGCGGGCAAAACTACCACAACCGAGCGTATCCTGTTCTACTCCGGTGTCGTCCACAAAATGGGCGAGGTTCATGAAGGAACCGCTGTCACCGACTGGATGGCTCAGGAGCGAGAACGCGGGATTACCATCACGGCAGCGGCTATCAGCACTGCTTGGACGCGCCGCGATCCGAAAGATCCCACCCAGCCGCTTGCTGGAGAGCCAGAGCATCGCATTAACATCATCGACACTCCCGGTCACGTAGACTTCACCATTGAGGTGGAACGCTCAATGCGTGTGCTAGATGGTGTGATTACGGTTCTGTGTTCGGTGGGAGGTGTACAGCCGCAGACCGAAACCGTTTGGCGGCAGGCCGATCGCTACAAAGTTCCCCGGATCGTCTTTGTTAACAAGATGGATCGCACGGGTGCGGATTTCTTCAAGGTTTATAACCAGGTGCGCGATCGCCTCCGGGCGAATGCCGTTCCGGCGCAGCTTCCCATCGGCAGTGAAGACAACCTGAAGGGGATTGTCGATCTGGTTCGGATGCGTGCCTATATCTATACCAACGACCTAGGTACAGACATCCAGGAAACAGAGATCCCTGAAGAAATTCGCGAACTGGCTGAAGAATATCGGGTCAAACTGGTTGAAGCAGCCGCCGAAACCGATGACGCGCTGACCGAAAAATACCTCGAAGGCGAAGAACTGACCGAAGACGAAATCCGGGCTGCCCTCCGCAAGGGCACGATTTCGGGTCAGATTGTCCCTATGTTCTGTGGTTCTGCTTTCAAGAACAAGGGTGTTCAACTGCTGCTGGATGCAGTGGTGGACTATCTGCCTTCTCCCCTGGAAGTTCCTCCTATTCAGGGCACTTTGCCTGACGGCAGCGTTGCGTCTCGTAATGCCGATGACGAAGAGCCTCTGGCTGCTCTGGCGTTCAAGATTATGGCTGATCCCTACGGCCGCCTGACCTTCATCCGGGTTTACTCCGGCGTGCTGACCAAGGGTAGCTACGTCTACAACGCAACAAAGGGCAAGAAGGAGCGGATTTCTCGTCTGATCGTTCTAAAGGCAGATGATCGCCAAGAAGTGGAAGAACTGCGGGCTGGCGACTTGGGTGCGGCTTTGGGTCTGAAGGATACCTTTACAGGCGACACGATCTGCGACGAGGCAAATCCAATTATTCTGGAATCTCTGTTTATTCCTGAGCCAGTGATCTCTGTCGCGGTGGAACCCAAAACCAAGCAGGACATGGAGAAGCTGTCTAAGGCGCTGCAAGCTTTGGCAGAAGAGGATCCCACCTTCCGGGTTCACGTCGATCCCGAAACGAACCAGACCGTGATTGCGGGCATGGGTGAGCTTCACCTGGATATTCTGGTGGATCGGATGAAGCGAGAATATAAGGTGGAAGCCAACGTTGGTGCGCCTCAGGTTGCCTACCGCGAGACGATCCGCAAGGCAGTTCGGGAAGAGGGCAAATTTGTCCGCCAGAGTGGTGGTAAAGGTCAGTATGGTCACGTTGTGATTGAAGTGGAGCCGGGTGAACCGGGTACTGGCTTTGAGTTTGTGTCCAAGATCGTCGGCGGTGCGGTTCCTAAGGAATACGTTGGGCCCGCTGAGCAGGGCATGAGAGAAGCCTGCGAATCTGGGATTCTGGCAGGTTATCCGGTGATTGACCTAAAGGTCACGCTGGTGGATGGGTCATACCACGAGGTGGACTCTTCAGAAATGGCATTTAAGATCGCTGGATCGATGGCGGTCAAGAATGCTGTGCTGAAAGCAGCGCCTGTCCTGTTGGAGCCTATGATGAAGGTTGAGGTTGAGGTTCCTGAAGATTTCATTGGGAGCGTCATTGGCGACCTCAACTCTCGTCGAGGCCAGATTGAGGGCCAGGACACCGAACAGGGTACTGCTAAGGTTACCTCTAAGGTGCCGCTAGCGGAAATGTTCGGTTATGCGACCGATATCCGGTCGAAAACCCAGGGTCGTGGCATATTCACGATGGAGTTTAGCCACTATGAGGAGGTGCCTCGCAACGTGGCTGAAACCATTATTGCCAAGAGCAAAGGGAACGCTTAACTCAGGAGAAAGGGACAAGTAAATTCATGGCACGCGCAAAATTTGAAAGAACCAAGCCTCACGTCAACATTGGTACGATTGGTCACGTGGATCACGGCAAAACGACTCTGACTGCCGCGATTACGATGACGCTGGCTGCTCTTGGGCAAGCTCAGGCTCGTAAGTATGACGAGATTGATGCTGCTCCTGAGGAAAAGGCTCGGGGCATCACGATCAACACGGCTCATGTGGAGTATGAGACTGAGAAGCGTCACTATGCTCACGTGGACTGCCCTGGACATGCTGACTACGTGAAGAACATGATCACGGGTGCGGCGCAGATGGACGGCGCTATCTTGGTGGTGGCTGCTACTGATGGTGCTATGCCTCAGACCAAGGAACACATTCTGCTGGCTCGCCAGGTGGGCGTTCCTAGCATTGTGGTGTTCCTGAATAAGGTTGACCAGCTGGATGACGAGGAACTGCTTGAGCTGGTGGAGTTGGAACTGCGTGAGCTGCTCAGTGAATACGAGTTTCCTGGTGACGATTTGCCCATTATTCGGGGTTCTGGTCTGATGGCGCTGGAAGCCATGATCAAAGATCCGAAGACTCAGCGGGGTCAAAACGAGTGGGTGGACAAGATTTACGAACTCATGGATGCTGTGGACGAATACATCCCGACTCCTGAGCGTGATATTGATAAACCCTTCTTGATGGCGGTGGAAGACGTGTTCACCATCACAGGTCGTGGCACTGTGGCAACCGGCCGGATTGAGCGTGGCAAGATCAAGGTCAACGAGGAAGTTGAGTTGGTGGGCCTGCGCGAAACTCGGAAGACCACGGTGACGGGCATCGAGATGTTCAAGAAGAGCCTGGATGAGGGTTTGGCTGGCGATAACGCAGGTCTGCTGCTCCGGGGTCTCAAGAAAGAAGACATCGAGCGTGGGATGGTGATCGCTAAGCCGGGTACGATCACGCCTCACACTGAGTTTGAGGGTGAGGTGTACGTGCTGACTGAGAAGGAAGGCGGCCGCAAAACGCCCTTCTTCGCGGGCTACAAGCCTCAGTTTTACGTGCGAACCACTGACGTGACGGGTACCATCAAAGCATTTACGGCTGATGATGGCAGCAATGCAGAGATGGTGATGCCGGGTGACCGTATTAAGGTGAACGTTGAACTGATCAACGCGATCGCCATTGAGCAGGGAATGCGTTTTGCGATCCGTGAAGGCGGCCGCACCATCGGTGCAGGCGTGGTCTCGAAGATCATCAAGTAGTTCCTTTTGAGCGCTACTCCGGCTTTTTCTGGATGTGAGGCCGGAGTAGTGCTTTTAGAGGGTCAATTTTTGATTCCTAGCCTTCGGTTACGTAACTCTGAACCTTGAAATTTGGATAGTTTTAGATGGCAACTCTTCAGCAGCAAAAAATTCGGATTCGCCTAAAGGCGTTTGACCGTCGTCTTTTGGATACCTCCTGCGAAAAAATTGTGGAAACGGCAAATCGCACGAACGCTACAGCGATTGGCCCTATTCCAATGCCCACCAAGCGGCGGATTTATTGCGTCCTGCGATCGCCCCACGTTGACAAAGACTCCCGCGAACACTTCGAGACCCGCACTCACCGCCGGATTATCGATATTTATCAGCCTTCCTCTAAGACAATTGACGCGCTGATGAAGCTAGATCTGCCAGCAGGTGTGGATATCGAGGTCAAGCTGTAAAGCGTGGCTCAAAGCCTCAGCACTGGACCTCCCCGTAGTAGCAGCCTTTTTTCTTGAATGAGCTGTGAAATATTTCTGGAGAGTGGCGTTTAGTAGCGCTTTCCAGAGATTTTTGCATTTGGGTTTTCTGAAGCGTGTCCTAGATTAAGCTTAGGGGCGCAAGGCAATGTGTTTTGCCGCCTGTCCCTATACCTATTCGGGGGTCACGTAGGCTGCTGTGATGCCGCCATCTACCGTGAAGGTCGCGCCGTTGACGAAGGACGATTCATCGCTCGCCAAGAAGAGGGCCGCCTGCGCCATTTCAACTGCCTTGGCAAAGCGTCCTGGGGGAATATGAACCAGGCGGCGCTGGCGACGGGCTGGATCTGCCAGTAGCTCTTGCAGCAGCGGCGTTTCTACCGGGCCGGGGCAGAGGGCGTTGGCGCGGATGTTTTGCCGGGCGAATTCGACGGAGATTTCTCGCGTCATCGACAACACGCCGCCCTTGCTGGCTGTGTAGGCGATTTGCGCGGTTGCTGCGCCCATCAGCGCCACAAACGATGCAGTGTTGATAATTGAGCCGCCGCCGGCCCGCAGCAGCGCTGGAATGCCGTACTTGCAGCCGAGAAACACGCCTTTGAGATTGATATCAATGGTCAGATCCCAGATGTCTTCTTCGGTTTCTAGCACGGAGCCGTCTGCCGCGTGAAAGATGCCTGCATTGTTAAACAGTACATTTAGCTTGCCGTAGGCTGCCTCAGCCGCCTCAATCATCGCCCTTGCGTCTGCCGCTTTGGAGACATCTGCCTGAATGGCGATCGCCTCTCCACCTGCTGCCTCAATTAGGCTAACCGTTTCCGTCGCCGTGGCCAGGTTTACATCACACACCGCCACCTGTGCGCCCTCTTTGGCAAAGAGAATCGCAGACTCACGCCCGATGCCGCTTCCGGCTCCAGTAATCAGGGCAACTTTATTTGATAAACGCATGTTTAGGATTTAGGGGTTAGGGGTTAAAAGGACAATACTGAGCAGTGCAACTAGGGTCATGGTTTGGCTCTGGCGGCTTCTACGAGCGACTGAAACAAGCGCTGGTGGTTGGGGTCGGCGGGCGACAGTTCTGGGTGCCACTGGACGGTGAACAGCCACGGATGGTGCTTGTGCTCCAGCGCTTCAATCAGTCCGTCGGCGGCCTGCGCCACGGGCTGCCAACAATCTGGCAGCGTTTTAATTGCCTGATGATGCCAGGAGACGACCGTGAGATGGGTCGTACCCAGCATTTGGGCCAGGCGGCTGCCGGGTCGCACCTGGGCGGGATGCTGTACCGGGCGACGGGGATGGTCGAGCCGGTGGGTGACCGACTCGCCATAAACATCCGGCACATGGGTAATCAGCGTGGCCCCACTGGCGACACTGATGACCTGCATTCCCCGGCAGATACCCAGCGTAGGCACATTCGCGGTCAAAGCTGCCTTTGCCAAAGCCAGCTCGAACTCGTCGCGCTCCTCGTCTACCAGGTAAATCGTGTGGTGCGGTTCGCCGCCATAGGCGCTGGGGTCGATATCGCCGCCGCCAGAAAAAATCAGCCCATCCAGGGTGTCTAACAGCGCGGTCGGGTCGGCTTGGACGGGCGGCAGCAGCACGGGAAACCCGCCCGCAAGCTGCACGGCATCGACGTAGGTGGCAGGCAGGGTAAACTCGCCTGCTTCGCTGCGGCTGTAGGTGGTGATTCCAATCAGGGGCGATCGCATTCGGTCAGGAAACGCACAGTGGGTAGACACACTTGATAGATATGGCAGATACGCTCTATCCGTCAATGCCGAGCCATCAGCATGGGCTAGATTGAGGAGGATTCTGGGGAGGATTTGGGCATCATAGCAAGCGGCAGCCTTACGGTAAACGTTGTTTTTTGAAATGGGGTCGATTGACAGGTCAGAGTGCCCCCGTGACGCTGCTCGACGATTTGACGGCAAATGGCCAGCCCCAGCCCAGTGCCCTTGCCCGTGGGCTTGGTGGTAAAAAACGGCTCAAACAGGCGGGCCTGTCGTTCGGGCGAGATGCCAGGGCCGTTGTCAGAAATATCAATCTGCACGTCGGTGTCGTTGGCTAAACTCACCTGCATCCAAATGGTGGGACAAAAATCATTTGTTGGACTGCTGTGTTTAGAATAGGTGACTTGTTTAGAATGGATGCCCTCTTCAAGCGCATCAATCGCGTTCACCAGCAGATTCATAAACACCTGATTGAGCAGTCCTGGATAGCACTCGATTTCAGGAATTGCCTGATATTCTTTGATTAATTGAATCGGCGGGCGATCGCGCTTTGGCTTGAATCGATGACCGAGAATAACCAGGGTATTTTCTAGTTCTTGAACCAGATTTGTAGCCCGCCGAACAGACTCGTCCATGCGAGAAAAGTTGCGAAGCTGCTGAGTGATTTCTAAAGCGCGATCGCCCCCCATTTTCATAGAGTGAATCAGCTTCGGCAGGTCTTCTGCAATAAAGTCTAAATCGACGCGGGCGATCGCCTGCTGAATCTCTGCTGCTGGCTCTGGATAGTGTTTCTGATAAAGTCGCAGAATGCTGAGCAAGTCTTCAGTTTGGGCGCTGGCATGGTTGAGGTTCCCCACGACGAAATTGAGGGGATTATTTACCTCATGGGCGACACCTGCCACCATTTGACCCAGCGTGGCCATCTTATCAGTCTGAATCAGGCTATGGGTGGCGACGGCGATCTCTGAGCGGGGCTTGACGATAAACACCTTCCAGTAGACTTTGGGAACTTGAAACAGCGAGGCGATCGCCATTTCTTGCAGCAGTTCATCTTGCTCTAGCTCAAACTTTTGCTGAAGATAATCCGTGCGATCGCTGCTATTTGATATCGTCAAAATCGTCGCCAACCGCTGCTCATCTTCAGCGCTGATTTCTTTACTTTCGGCACTCAGCATGGGCATCGCTGCATCTGGCAAAGTAGGCAGACTTTGAAGCGGTTGAAAAGTCTGTGCATCTGCCAGTTGCGCTGCCTTGAGGAGAGGCAAGAAGAGCGGTTTTTTCTCGACCATTTCCTGCAAGGTGATAAACGTTTCGACGGCTTTTCCGCTGGCGTGAGTCTGCGTTTTTTTCACCCAATCTGGCTTGGGAAAGGCGATAAACTGATTGCCATAATCCAGCACGATAATGTAACCGCCTGTCTTTTTCTGCCACAGATTGACGGTCTCTTGCAGCCCTTCTAGCTTTAGATCAACCGTCACCACGCCTAAAAAAGCGCCCTGGCGATAGGCCGGGGCAGTGCAGGTAATCATCAGTTCGCCAGAGTGGGGGTCCATGTAGGCCTTGCTCCAGACGCACTGCCCAGGCTTGGCATACTTTCCTGAGACGTACCATGCTTCCTGGTGATAGCCCACCTCGCACTGGTTATAGTCATCGAAAAACTGGAGCCGCCCATCGGCATCACGTCCCCAAAAGAAGCTCTGGCGCTCGCGATCGGCCGCGAAAGCATACGGCTCGAACCAGACCCCACCACCGGCGATCGCCCCGTCATTTTGAAAATTCAACAGCGGCGGGATCACCTGCTGTATCAGGGATTCTACGGTCGGTAGCGTTTCTGCCATCGTGGACATCGCGCGGGCTAGCGCCTCAATTTCACGAACTCGCGCATACAAATTCAGCACAAAGGCATTACCGATCTGGTCGGTAACTTGGGAGGATTCTCTCAAAAAGGTGCTGGCCGCAGTTCGCTCCGGAGGTTGTAGAAGAGCCATTCCAAATAAGCGTTGTAAGCGTTGATGGGTCGGATTGTTTACTCGAGTCTCGCAGCACCCCAATTTTGTTGAAATTTTGCCCAAAGGCTTATTGTAGGACTGCCTTCGTTGAAGTATCGTGTCTAATGTAACTGCTCAGCAAAATGTGCTGCCTGCGCCCCGAACGCCAAAGTCTAATGGACTGCGCCTTCTAACCTCTCAGCATGGCAAATCTTCAGCGAGTTGTCCAAGTGAAAATTCGGAGGAGATGTAAGGGGTTTATGAACTGAATCTGGGTTTCTGTACTGATTCCCTTACCGCTCTAGCAGCTTAAATGCGGCTTCTAGCGTGTCGGCTTCGGCGGCGGGCTTGTCGGTGCGCCAGCGCAGGATGCGGGGAAAGCGGACGGCAATGCCCGATTTGTGGCGAGTGGAGCGGAGGATGCCTTCAAAGCCAATCTCGAACACCTGCACGGGTTCGACCGATCGCACGGGGCCAAACTTTTCGATCGTGTGCTTGCGAATCCACTTATCGAGGGCTTCGATTTCGGCGTTGTCCAACCCAGAATAGGCTTTCGCAAAGGAAACCAGCGTTCCCTCGTGCCACAGGGCAAAGGTGTAGTCGGTAAACAGGTTTGCCCGCTTGCCGCTGCCTGCTTGGGCGTAGATCAGCACCGCATCCAGCGTCATAGGTTCTACTTTATATTTCCACCAGTAGCCGCGCTTTCGTCCAACCAGGTAGGGGCTGTTCACCGACTTCAGCACCAATCCCTCTGCACCACATTCGCGAGAGCGTTCCCGGAGCGATCGCAGTTCATCCATTGAACTGAACGTTAGGCTGCGGGATGGCGTGACAAAAGTTGGATCAGCAGCTTGCAAGACAGATTCTAATAGCGTGCGGCGATCGCCCAGTTCTTTGTCGCGAATGTCTTCGCCATTGCATTCCAGCAGGTCGTAGGCGATGAAGTGAACCGGGTTCTCCTGCATTATCTTTTGCGTGACGCGCTTTCGTCCCAGCCGCTTTTGTAAATGGTTGAAGCCAAGGGGCTGACCATCCGCCCAGCACAGGATTTCACCGTCGAACACCAATCCGTCGGGTAGCGTTAGAAAATAGGATGCCAGTTCAGGAAACTGATCGGTGACTAAATCTTCGCCGCGTGACCAGATAAAGACCTGCCCTGCACGGCGGATAATTTGCGCCCGGATGCCGTCCCATTTCCACTCGGCCCACCAGCCCGAAAAGTCTTCCGTGGCAAATCGATCTTCTTCTAGCGGCGATGCCAGGAAAAACGGATAGGGGCGCGTCGGCGAACTGAGCGCTTCTGCGGCTTCAATCTGCGTCAGGTGTTGAAAAAACTCGACTGTCGGCTCAAAGTCGCCCATCAGCCGATGCGCCATCACGGGTTCGGGAATGTTGAACTCCTGGGCGATCGCCCGAATCACCAGCTTCTCGGACATGCCCATGCGAAATGCGCCCGTCAGCACCTTGTTCAGCACAAACACGCCCGTCGGATTCAGGGCTGCCCACCACGACACTACCAGGTCTTTTAGGTCTTCTTCCGACTCGACCTGCTTTGCCAGGGGAATGATCTCCTCCATCCACAGGTGCAGCGGCAGGTTTTCAGCCGTCTGGGCCGCAGATGTCGTTGGTGTCGCTAATTGCAGGGTGGCGTGGCGTTGCATCAGCAGCGCAATCACCTCAGCCGAGTCGCCGACCTGCGCGTAGCAGTCTTCAAACAGCCATTCGGGAATGTCGGAAATTTGTAGGAAAATATCCCGCAGCACCCGCGAGGTGATCAGCCGCTTGCGCGTTTTGCCCAGCAGCAGGTACAGCGCCCAGACAGAATTTGCGGCATTTTCTTCGCGCAGATATCGCCGCAGCGCAGCAACCTTGGCGTTGGTCGAGGTCGTCGCGTCAATTTCCTGAAATAGCTGGGTAAACCGCTGCATCGGGAGGGTCTGCGCTGGGGAGGGTCAGGGTCATGGCGTTCGGGATTGAGCTTCGATCTGGGCGATCGCCGTCACCAGTTCTCCCGGCTCATGAACCAGGGCATCGGGGTTGCAGGCGGCCAGCGCAGCAGTGGAATTGAAGCCCCAGCCCACGGCAATGACTGGAATGGCGATCGCCTGGGCCGCTTCAATATCCCGCGTCTCGTCGCCCACGTAGACTATCGAAGCGGGATCAAGCTGACGCTGGCGAGCAATGCGGCGGATGCTGCGCCCTTTGCCAAACAGCGCGACACCCGGCTGAATGTAGTCAAACAGTCCTTCCATTTGATGATTTCGCAAAAAAGCGACGACGTTATCGGCTGTGTTGGACGTAACAATGCCCAGGCGATGTCCCTGCTGCCGGAGCTGCACCAGCGCTGCCTGAATTCCGGCGATGGGCTGGAGATGGTTAATTTCCTGGCTCATTTCCAACTTTAGGCGGCGCAGCAGCAGCGGCAGCCGAAACATTGGGATATTGGATTGGCGAATAATCTCTCGCGAACTCATGTTTTGCAGTCGTTTGATCTCGCTGGGGCTGGCGGGTTCGTAGCCAAATTCGCGGGCGAGTCGATTGGTAATTTGCAGCACCGCATCGAAGGAATCTGCAATGGTGCCATCGAAGTCAAACAGGATGGTTTTCACAAGAGCCGAATCGGGAGGGGTGGATATTACCGCCTGAGATGGGTGAATGGTCGGGCAATTTGTCGCTAGGATCGGAAGAAACCGGGATGGATTAGAAGTTTAAGCAAAAGCTTGGGCAAATCTGAGCGCGATCTGCGTGAGCTTAACAGCAACTTAAACTAGAAACTGAACCTTCATCATAAGCTGCGGGGTGAGCGATCGCCCGATGGCAAGGTTAAATCTCTAGAGAGTCAAAACTTTAGAGAGTCAAACAGAGAGGCAAAACCGCAGATTCATAAGCCCTCATTAACTAGGCCTTCATTACATACGGTGATGCACGATGGAAAATAACCTGCGAGTCGGCAGTCTTTTTGGCATTCCTTTTTATATCAACCCGTCCTGGTTTTTGGTGCTGGCGCTGGTGACCTGGAATGACGGAAGCTGGTTGAGCTATCAGTTTCCCCAACTGGGGCCGCTGGCGTGGGGGCTGGGGCTGGTGACGGCGCTCCTGCTGTTTGCGTCAGTGCTGGCCCATGAATTGGGGCATAGCTGGGTGGCGCTGCGCCAGGGCACGGAGGTAAAATCCATCACGCTGTTTATCTTTGGCGGGCTGGCTAGCCTGGGCGAAGAGTCGAAAACGCCGGGTGAGTCGTTTCGCGTGGCGATCGCCGGGCCCCTGGTGAGCCTGTTTCTGTTTGGCGTGCTGCACGCCATCGGCAGCTTCAGCGGTATTACTGGGCCGCTGGCGGCGATGGTGGCGCTGCTGTCCTATGTGAACCTGGCTCTGGCCATTTTCAACATGATTCCGGGGCTGCCGCTGGATGGGGGAAACGTGCTGAAGGCGATTGTCTGGAAGATTACGGGCAAACCCTATCGGGGTCTGGCCTTTGCCAGCCGCGTTGGTCAGGTGTTCGGCTGGCTGGGGATTGGGCTGGGGCTGGCGGCGACGCTGGGGCTGACGAATATTGGCAGCGTGTGGACGCTGCTGGTGGGCTTCTTCCTGCTGCAAAATGCGGGGCGATCGGCGCAGGCAGCCAGCGTGCAAGAACTCATGAGCGGCTTGACCGCTGCCGATGCAGTCATTCCCAATAGCCCGATTGTGCCGGCCCAAAGCTCTCTGCGCGAGTTTGCAAACAATCACATCATCGGCAATCCGGTGAGTTGGAAAAAATATCTGGTCACGGATGAAGCGGGTAAGCTGGCAGGCGAAATCTGGGTGGATGATATGAAGCAAGTGCCCACCAACGACTGGTGGGATGTGTCGGTGCAGTCGCTGGTGAAGGCTGCTGAAGGAGTTCAGACAGTGCCCGCGACCGCGCCGCTGCTGGAAGTCATCGACCTGCTGAGCGAGCAGGTTCCCGCGCTGGCGGTGGTGAAACCGGAAGATGGCTCGGTGCTGGGTCTGCTAGAAAAGTCATCGATTTTGATGGCGCTTCAAAAGAAATCTGAAGCTCAGCCTGCCTAATTTGGGGATGATTGAGATAAGGGGTTCGGGAGTGCCTTGCAGAGATGCCCTGTAGAGATGCCTTGCAGAGATATTTTGCAGTACATGGGTCGTAGCACCATGCAGAAATTTCATCTTTCGCCCCAGCACCGTTCCCAATCCTTTCGGCAACGACTTGGATTGATGGGTTGGGGATTGGCTGTAGCCGCATTGAGTGCAGGCTGTGCTTCCATCGCGGGGAACTCGGTGGAGCCTGCTCCCAGTCCAGAACCCGTGGCGATCGCCCCTCCTATCCCTGTGCCCGCTGCATCCCCCGCTCCTGCCGCCCAGCCCCCTGTTGATCCCTATCCCCAGGCGCTAGAGCAGGCGGCTAGTGCAGTGAATATCAGCCAGGCGGCCCAGTCGCAGGATGATTGGCGGCTGGCGGTGAGCCGGTGGCAGCAGGCGATCCAACTGATGCAGCAGGTTCCTACCACCAGCCCCAACCACGCCAGCGCCCAGAGCAAACTGGGAGACTATCGCCGCAATTTGGCGATCGCCCAGCAACAGGCCAGCCGTGGCCCCGGAGCCGATGCCAGCGTGATTTTCAGCGCCCCCCCGTCGCCCCGATCGACGGGTAGCAGCAATTCCTCGCCCGCCTTGGCTCAAAATCCGGTGAGCAATTCGCCCAACTCGCCCAGCGCTAGCCAAGCCCCTGAACCCCAGACCAGTGCGGCGATCGCCGATTCGCCTCCGGCCTCCGCCAGCTTCCGCACCCCGATTGTGCGCCGCGCCGGGGGAACGCCCGTGATCCGCGTGACGTTCAACGGCGGGCCGACGTTTGAGATGATCCTGGATACGGGAGCCAGCGGCACGCTAATCACGCAGCGCATGGCGGCGGCCCTGAACCTGCGCCCGACTGGTACAGCCACGGCTAATACCGCCAATGCCCGAAACGTCACGTTTCCCACCAGCACCATCGACTCGATGGAGGCAGGCGGCCTGGTGGCGCGGAACGTGTCAGTGGCGATCGCCGGCCCAGACCTTACCATCGGCCTCCTGGGCCACGACTTTTTCGGCAACCACGATGTCGTCATCCGCCAGGATGAAGTCGAATTCCGCGCCCGATAGTGGCACTTTAGAGATTGTCGAGGGGGACGGGAATCAGGTCAACGAAATCACTCCTGACCCAGCCGACAATCCCCGAACGAGTCAAGCGTACTTTGAACCAGCAAGAACCATCTGGAGCTACTCCCCAATCCAATAGCTGATCAATTTCATCTCCAATACGACCCTGATGCCTTACTAGATGGTGGGTTCCAGCACCAGCACGAACGTTTATACGAGAACCAAGATCGCGGCCAGTTAGAAAGCCGCCTGTACTTCCTGTTGGTGGCAAAAAGCTCACACATCTCTCTTCTGCTGCTTGTTCGTCAGACAAATCTGCATTTGCAGCTTTTGGTGCTAAAGGCATAGAAGGAAGCAGGGTAGAAAGCAGCAGACTGGATGCGACCAAGAAAGTGTGTTTCATAGCTCGACGTTATGCTTCATCACATCCCTTCCAACCTATGCGGATGGACAGCAGGCCGGTAGCGTTGGACTACGGAAATGATTGCGGAGGGTAAAGCATGGGGTCGAGGATCTACGGAAAAGCCTGAGCCTCAGGGTTTTGGGGAGTTCTGGAGGGCAACAGGTGGACGCTTCATGGACTATCCATTGAACCAGTTGCTTAACCAGTTGCTTAAATCATAGCCACTGCAAATAATCAGGGGCGATGCTTCGAGTCAAGGCTTGGTCGGAACTTTCCGAGCGACCCCGCCCCAAGTCATCGCCCCTGCGTGAGGAACGTGTTGCTGCGTAAACTGCGACCGAAGGCTAGAGCGAAGCCATCACCGTGCGGGCAGCCTGAATCGTCTGGTCGATGTCTTCGTCGGAATGGGCTAGAGACGTAAAGCCAGCCTCGAACTGCGACGGAGCCAGGTATACGCCCTGCTCCAGCATTCCCCGGTGGAAGCGACCAAACTTTTGCAGGTCAGACTTTTTGGCATCTTCGTAGTTATGCACGGGGCCAGCGGTAAAGAAGAAGCCAAACATGGCGCTGATGGAACCACCGCAGGCCGCGTGTCCCGTGTCTTTTGCTGCCTGAAGCATGCCGTCGGACAGTTTCTTGGTGATGCGCTCCAGGTATTCGTAGGTGCCCGGACGCTGAAGCAGTTCCAGCGTCTTGATGCCCGCTGTCATGGCTAGCGGGTTGCCCGACAGCGTGCCCGCCTGATACATCGGGCCGGCCGGGGCGACCATTTGCATGATGTCGCGCCGTCCGCCGTATGCGCCCACAGGCAGCCCGCCGCCGATGACTTTGCCCAGGGTGGTCAGGTCGGGCGTAATGCCGAACTTCTGCTGTGCGCCGCCGTAGGAAATGCGGAAGCCCGTCATCACTTCGTCAAAGGTCAGCAGTGCGCCGTGTTCGCGGGTAATTTCCCGCAGCCCCGCCAAAAAGCCTGCGTCTGGGGGAATGAAGCCTGCGTTGCCAACGACGGGTTCCAAAATTACTCCGGCGATTTCACCCGGATTTTCGGCAAACAGGGCTTTCACGGCTTCTAGATCGTTAAACGGAGCGGTGAGTGTATTTGCAGTGGTGGACTTGGGCACGCCGGGCGAGTCGGGCAGACCCAGCGTGGCCACACCGGAACCTGCTTTTACCAGGAACATATCGGCGTGTCCGTGATAGCAGCCCTCGAACTTGATCACCTTTTCGCGGCCGGTGAAGGCTCGCATCAGCCGCAGCACGGCCATGCAGGCTTCGGTGCCAGAGTTGACAAAGCGTACCATTTCGATGCTGGGCACCGCGTCAATCACCATTTCGGCTAGCACGTTTTCCAGGTAGCAGGGTGCGCCAAAGCTGGTGCCCTTTTCGGCGGCTTCCTGGATGGCTTTGATGACTTCAGGATGGGCATGACCGCAGATGGCTGGCCCCCAGGTGCCGATGTAGTCGATGTAGCGGTTGCCGTCTACGTCCCACATATAGGCATCTTTAACACGATCGATCACGAGGGGTTGACCGCCGACGGACTTAAAGGCGCGAACTGGCGAATTTACCCCGCCGGGCATGAGCTTTTGGGCAGCGGCAAAGATTTCTTCTGAACGGGTTGTTTTTAAGCTGGTCGTACTGGTCAAGGGTTTCTCCTGTGTATCGTTATGGACGGATGTTGTAGGGGATTGCGCCGGTTGGCTTGAGGAGGAGGGGCGTTTGGCGCACTGCACATTTCATTATCCTACGTGGTGGAGTAGGGTTAAAGTTCAAGACAGGCGTTGGGGTGATGAGATGCTGGTTCGGAAGCTGATGAGCTGTGAGGCGTTTATCGCGGGCGATCGCACGTTGCTGCGAGAACTGCTGCATCCCGACAAGCAGCCCATCGACCTGCGCTATAGCCTGGCCCACGCCACCGTTGCCCCCGGCAATACCTCCACGCCCCACGCGCTGCGAACTTCGGAGGTGTATTACATCCTCAGCGGCGTGGGGGAAATGCACATTGGCGACGAGGTGCAGCGAGTCGAACCGGGCGATGCGGTCTATATTCCGCCAAATGCGCGGCAGTTTATTCGCAATGTCGGCTCGGAGGCACTGGTGTTTCTCTGTATTGTCGATCCGGCCTGGCGGGTTGAAGACGAGATCGTGTTTGAGTAATTGTTTGAGTGATATAGCGCTGCCCGGTTTTGCTGCTCAGTTTTTATATTGCCCGGCCTTTATACCGTCCAGCATTTACACTGCCCAGCCTTTATACAATATTGCCAGTTGCCAGAAGTCTTCAGTCCGTGGTTATCGGTCTTGGAGACACGCTACGCCTAACTGAATTGCGCTGAAATTACGTCTATCGGTGAACTCTATGGCTTTGAAACTCTATGGCGGGGCCCGCAGCCGCGCTTCGATTGTCAAGTGGTATTTGGAAGAGTTGGGGCTGCCCTACGAGTTTGTGCAGCTAAATATGCAGGCCGGGGAGCATCGCCAGCCGGCCTATCTTGCCATCAACCCCTTTGGCAAAGTGCCTGCGATTGTGGAGGATGGCTTTGTGCTGTGGGAGTCGGGCGCGATTTTGCTCTATCTGTTCGATCGGCACGATACCGGGCTGACGGCAGAGCAGCGGGCCTGGGTGGCGCAGTGGGTGCTGTTTGCCAATTCCACGCTCAGCACGGGGCTGTTTGTGGAAACGGTGCGCGATGCCGAAACGCCGCGCCTGCTCAGCGGGTTGGAGAGCCAGCTTGCTACGCGGGAGTGGCTAGTGGGCGATCGCCTCACGGCCGCCGACATTGCCGTGGGATCGATCCTGGGCTACGCCACGCTGATGCTGAAGCAGGACTATGCCGACTATCCGGCGATCGCTGCTTATCTCAAGCGTTTGGGCGATCGCCCTCCATTCCAGCGCACGATTATGGGGCGGGGGTAGTGCCGCTGTTGGCCCTGATCCTGCCGATCCCTACTGCGGGTCGCAGCGGATTTCGACCATAAATCCGTCTGGGTCATAGCAATAAATTCCGCGACCCGTTGGGCGAGAGACAGGGCCGTGGTCGATGGGCACTCCATTGTCGCGCAGCACAGCGACCGCTTCATCAAACAACTCTGGCGCAATGTCAAAGGCCAGGTGATTTGCGCGGGTAAACTGTCGCTGAGGATCGGGGTTGGGCGGCGATAAATCGGGTTCATAAAACAGGTCGATTACCGTGCCGTCTGGTGTAACGAAGTTCGCTACTTTGCCTGCCGCCACTAGGTCGATCAGCGTAGCCGGAATGTCGCTGCCTTGCAGTTCGCGGAGTCCTAAAATCGTGCCGTAGAAGTGTCGGGATGCCTCCATGCTGTGAACATTTAATGCGACATGATGAACTCGTCGGAGCGCAGAGGGAGGCAGGGTTTTGGACATAGCGGTTGCTCAAGGTCTTCAGGACGACTTTTTCTCAAAATAGCGTTCCTGGGCGCTTTTGTGGATTAAGACCATCTCTTGCTAAAACGTTTCAAGGGTTTCCAGCGCCGCTACTGGCCTTAACACAGACCGCGCAAAAAATGAATTCAAAGTGCTAGCCTATTAATAGGTTATAGAATTGTAAAGCTTTGATGCAATGCGTTTAGCCGTGTTTCATCAATAATCAATTTCGCAACAATTCCGGTTTTCTGTGCCGCCTTGTTAGAGGACGGTTTAGATTATTACAATCACCATCTCCTCGAACCGTGATCCTGACGAACGGCTGAACCATGAATTGAGTTGGTCATAAAGGTGTTGAGTCGGGCCGCGGTTTCTGGAAATTCGGATTTTTTCTATACATGACCTCTTTTTCTAAAGAAAAAAACAAATTTGTTGTTACTACGCCGATCTACTACGTAAACGACCTGCCCCATATTGGGAGCGCCTACACTACGATCGCCGCAGATGTCCTGGCGCGGTTCCATCGTCTAAAGGGCGACTCGGTGCTGATGGTGACGGGCACGGATGAGCATGGTCAGAAAATCCAGCGGACGGCTGAGGCGTTGGGGCGATCGCCCCAGGCTCATTGCGACGAAATTGCTGCCGGGTTCGCTGCGCTCTGGGAACGGTTCAACATCCAGTACGACCGCTTTATCCGCACCACTGCCCCCCGACATGAGGCGATCGTCAAAGAGTTTTTTCAGCGGGTGTGGGATGCGGACGATATTTATCTGGGGCAGCAGCAGGGCTGGTACTGCGTCTCCTGCGAAGAGTTCAAAGAAGAGCGCGATCTGCTGCCGGAGAAGCATTGTCCGCTGCATCCCAATAAACAGGTCGAGTGGCGCGACGAAAAGAACTATTTTTTCCGCCTGTCAAAATATCAGGATGCGCTGGAAAGGCTCTACGAATCTCAGCCCGACTTTATTCAGCCCGAAAGCCGCCGCAATGAGGTGCTGAGCTTTGTCAGCCAGGGATTACAGGATTTCTCCATTTCTCGCGTCAACCTGGCGTGGGGCATTCCGCTGCCGGTTGATCCCGACCACACCATCTACGTCTGGTTTGACGCGCTGCTGAACTATGTGACGGCCTCGGTCGAGCCAGACCAAGAGCCGACGCTGGCAAATGCGGTGTGGTGGCCCGCCAGCCTGCATCTAATTGGTAAAGATATCCTGCGGTTTCATGCGGTCTATTGGCCAGCCATGCTGATGTCCGCAGGATTGCCCCTGCCAGAGCGAGTATTCGGGCACGGCTTCTTGACCAAAGATGGTCAAAAAATGAGCAAGAGTCTCGGTAATATCATCGATCCGTTTGATTTGGTTCAGCGCTACAATTCCGATGCGATTCGCTACTATTTCCTCAAAGAAATTGAGTTTGGTCGCGATGGCGATTTCAGCGAAACTCGGTTTGTCAATATCCTGAATGCTGACCTGGCAAACGATTTGGGCAACCTGCTGAACCGTGTTTTGAAGCTTGCCCATAAGAACTGTGGGGGGAGGGTTCCGGGAGGAGGGGGCGATCGCCCGCTGCTCGACGAGTCCTTTGAAGCAATTGGAAAAGACCTGGGGGAAACCGTCACTCAAGCTTACGAAACCCTGGCCTTTGACCAAGCCTGTAATGCGGTGCTGTCTGTCGTGCGTGCCAGCAACAAGTACGTAGACGAGCAGGCACCCTGGACGCTTTTCAAGCAGGGCAATCAATCTGCCGCTGAGCGGGTCATCTACACCGTTCTTGAAACGGTTCGACTCTCTGCCTATTTGCTGTCGCCTATCGTGCCCGACTTGAGTAGCCGAATTTATCAGCAGTTGGGCTACGCGGTGGACTTTAACCAACTGGATGAGGCGTTCATCGCGGCTTCGATCCCATTTTCGGCTCACACCCGCTGGGGCACTCTGCCGTCGGGACAGTCGCTCGCTGCGCCGCAGCCCGTGTTTCAGCGTCTAGAGCTTCCGATAGCCTCCTAATAGCTTCCTGAAGACCGTTGACTCGATTCAATTCGCTCGGTTCGATCTGTCCGGTTCGATCTGTCCGATTCAAATTGCCCGATTCAAATTGCCCGATTTAGGTTGCCCGATTTAAGCTGTCCGACTCAAACTGCCCGGTTTAAGCTGCCTGGTTCAACCTGATTCAAATTCAAATCTTGTCCGATGCAATTTTGATTGACGTTGTGCTTT
>NZ_DVEA01000090.1:0-23150 GCF_015295965.1 Thermoleptolyngbya sp. M55_K2018_002 | reverse complement strand
GCTTGTTCTAGGCTGTTGCGGTTGACGACCAGTTCACCCACTAGGTTGTTGAGGTTGTCCAGGTTTTTGACTGACACGCGCATGGTTTGGTCAGTCAGGGTGGGGGCGTTGCGGCGCGTTGCGGGCCGGCGGGCTGCGGCAGCATTTCGAGCCGCCCGCATCGTGGGAATGTCGGACAGGGTTTGGTCGGCGTTTTCTAGCAGCCGTTCCAAGTCCTCAAACTCATCTGCCTCGTCCTCGCTGGGAATTGGAGGAGCAGTAGGCGGAACAGAAGTTACATCTCCGTCGAGGAGCGCTTCCAAATCCGCAAAGTCGTCCGCCTCTTCCACGCCAAAGCCTGAAATAGGCGTTTCAGAAGCAGTTGTTGCCATTTCTTCTTCTAGCAGAGCATCCAAATCGGCAAAGGCATCTGCTTCATCCCCAACGCTGTCCTCGTTGACCGGGCTGGAATCTGCCAGCAGGTCTTCCAAGTCGGCAAAATCGCTGTTGGGGTCTGATGCGTTTTCAAACAGGCTGGCTTCGCTGAGGTCAAGCCCAAAATCTGGCGCGACGGTTTCGTCGGCATTGCCCAACAGCAAATCCAGATCGCCAAAGTCGGCTACGGCCGCCGCAGCTTCGGGATTGGGGGCGATCGCCTCCAAGGGCTTGCTGGAGATCAGCGGTTCTTCTACTGAAAGTTCCTCTACTGAAAGCTCCTCTACTGAAAGTTCTTCTACTGGAGGCTCCTCAGCGGAAGCGATGGTTCCGTCGTCGATCGACTCTTCAATTGCAAGTTCTGCTGCAAGTTCTGCGCTTGTCTGCAACTCTTGCAGATCTTCTAACTGCGGCTCCTCTAGTTGCGACTCTTCCAGCAAGGCATCCAGACTGTCAGCGGCTTCGGCATCTACCCCCGAAAACAGTTCGTCTCCGTCCAAAGCCTCCGTGCCCGGAGCTTCGTCCAGTCCCAGATCGGTTAGGGCCAACTCATCTTCTGGTGCAGAAACGTCTTCGGTCGCATCGAGATCAGCGCTAGCAGCAGGCTCTTCTAGGAGGTCTACGTCTGCATCGCTCAGGTCAAAGCCCCCCAGATCTTCGACCTCCAGCACGTCTGGGTCAGCCGTTGGATTGATTGCTGAAGAGGGTTGAGGTGCTTCCTCTTCCGGCAGATCATCCAGGCTGTCCCAAATCGCTTGGGCCGATGGCTCAGCGCCCCACAAATCAGCCGTCACATCCTGATCGGACTCCACATCCCACATCGCTGGAGCCGGAGTCAGCGCCGCCAGCCCATCTTCAGAATCCAGCGCATCTAGCCAGGACGTTGGCTGAGAAGCAGCGTCTTTCTGGGAATCATCCTCCAAGTCGAGACCCATTTCAGGGTCGCTCAGATCAGAACTGTCCATCGCCAACAGATCTTCGGCAGCAGGTGGATTCTCAATCAATGCATTAGACAATACATCCGATGCATCTAATACATCCGATGCATCCTCAACCACCTCTGCTGTGGGCGGCTCAGACAGGATTGCCGAATCCATCCCAGCCTCAGCGTCTTCACTGACTTCGGCTAGCGCTTCTGGCTCCAAATCGCTGCCCAAATCTGCAAAGAAGTCGTCTAATGCGTCCAACTGCTGGTCGGGTTCTGATACTTCAGGCAAGCCCAAGAAGCTGTCTTCTAGCCCGCCAGTGAGTTCTTCCAGCAAGCCATTATCCGAATCGTCTAGTCCAAAAAAGTCTGGCACTGGAGACTCTTCAGCAAATAGGTCGCCATCCAGCAGATCATCCAGAGATGCCTCTCCGGTCATTGCAGATGCATCAGGATCGGTAAATTGCGGTTCTGGCTGCGCTCCAAACAGAGCCTCTGAGGAGTCCTCTATCTGAGCCGCGCTGTTTGCCGCAGCATTCAGAATTGCAGAAATATCGTCGTCTGAATCGTCGGCCGCGCTTTCAAAACTGCCGGAATCGTCCCCAGCGCCGTAGGATTCTAGCCCGCCCTCTAGTTCTAGTTCTAAGTCGCTCAGTTCGCCAGCAGTGTCTTGCCCAAACAGCAAGTCCGAGAAGTCGCTAGTGGGGTCAGGCTCTAGCGGTTCTGGTAGCTCCACCTCGACTTCTGACAAGATTTCTTCCTGCCAGATGATTCCTAAGTCAGGGGCTTCGTTTTCAAATAGGTCGGCCAGACTGTTGAGTTCTGCGATGCCGACTTCTGGCCCGTTTTGATCATCCCCTGTAGGATCATCGGCTGCGGCAAAATCTAGTTCCTCTAAGCCGCTCGGCCCATCCAGCGCATCCAGGCCCAAGGCGCTGTCATCCATTGAAGCGAAGAGGTCTGGTGCATCCGAAGCGGATGTATCCGGCAAGTCAAAATCGGCAGTGTCAGCAGTGTCAAATGACCGTTCAAAATCGTTCGTGCGATCGCCCGATCCTGCCTGCCCATCTGCTGCCGCACTAAACGCCGCATCAAAGCCCAGCGGATCGAGATCTAGAGGCGCGTTGGGTACATCCAGCACTTCGGCATCGGGCAAGCCAAATTCGGCTGCATCCACGCCGCCATCGGTGGTTGGCGGCACCGATAGCCAGTCGGCAGCAGGTTCCAGCAGCAGGTCATCGTCGCTGGGCTGGAGTTGGAGTAGGGCTTCGCTGGGCGTGATGTCGGCAGCGCGACTCGCTAGCACCTGTTCCTGCGCCTGCTTGATGTCTTTGATGATGACGGGTGCAAGGGTGCGAAACTCGTTGTCGGGATGGGCGATCGCCCTTTCTGCCAGAGAGAGCAGTTCCGCCCAGGCAGGCAAGTCAAACGGATCGCCGTAGCCACTCAGCGTGCGACAGAGGGATTGAAGCTGTTGACGAGTAGCGTCGCTGTCTGCCTGCTTGAAGAGTTGCAGCATTTCTCGCAGGCGAGCGGGCACATCGCTCTGGAACATCAGGAGCAGGGCGCTTTCCTCGGCGATCGCAGGCTGTGGGGCAGGGGCAGGCGTTGCCTTGGCAGCAGGAACCGATAGCTCCACATCCTCCGGTGGCGTGCCACCCGACTGAGCCACCAACCGAGACAAATGTTCGTTAATCTGCCCAAAGATTGGCTCCACCCCAGCCATCACCTCGGCAGATTTGTCATCGGTCAACCCAAAGGGACCCTGGAGGTGATCCAACAGTTCTCGCAGCGCGTCAAATACGCCTAGCAGCAAAGTTTCTAGAGTTTGGTCAACCCGCACCGGACACTCTTTCAGCACCTTGAAGTAGTCCTCCAGGCGGTGGGACGTGTTTTGAATGCTGTCCAGCCCCAACATTGCCGCGCCACCCTTGACCGAGTGCGCCGCCCGAAACACCTCGCTGACCATCTCCGAGTCTTCGATGGTGGCTTGCAGATTCAGCAACCCCTGCTCGATGGTGTTCAGGTGGTCTTTTGCTTCTTCAATGAAGTAGCCCAGGATGCGCTGTTGTTGTTCCGACAGCATAGCGGTGTTCCTTTTAAATGGGGGAAATGCGCGAACTGAAGATGGGGTGAGCGGTTCAAAATGCAAGAGGGCGTATCCCCTCAAAATCTAACCTAATGTACCCGAATCCATCCAAAGCTCCATCAAATGCTGAGAAAGCCAGTCAAGAAGACGCAGAAGACACTACTTTTCAACGCGGAACCGTTCCACCGAGTTCAGCAGGTCGCGGGCAACGCCCACCAAGTTTTGCAGCGAACCCGACACGCGCTGTGCTTCTTGAGAGGTTTCTTGGGCAGTCAATTCCACCGATTGCATCACCTGAGCCACGGCGCGGGAGGTTTCGGTTTGCTCGATGGTGTCGGTGGTAATGGAGCGCACCAGTACGTCGATGCGGTTCGACACCTGAATGATGTCTTCGAGCGATCGCTTTGCCTGTTCTGCCAGCCGGGTGCCCTCGATCACCTGCTGCGTACCCTCTTCCATCGCGGTCATCACCGAGCCAGTCTCGCTTTGAATTTGCAGCACGATTTGCTCAATTTCCTTCGATGCTTTTGCGGCTCGGTCGGCAAGCTGGCGCACCTCGTCTGCCACGATTGCGAATCCGCGTCCTGCTTCGCCTGCCCGCGCCGCCTCGATACTGGCGTTCAGTGCCAGCAGGTTGGTGCGAGAAGCGATGGAGGAAATCAGAGCCACAATCTTGGAGATTTCCTGGGACGATTCTGCCAGACGTTTCACCTTGCGAGTCGTTTCTGCCACTGTTTCGCGGATTTCTAGAATGCCGGATACGGTGCGCTCCACCGCTTCTCCGCCCTTGAGTGCAGTAGTAGAGGCAGAACGAGCCACCTCTTCGGCTTCGCGGGCGCTCTCTGCCACCCGCTGAATCGAGTCGGTCATCATTTGCACAGAGTTCAGCGTGACGGCTAGCTCTTCCGCCTGCCGCAAGGCATCAGAAGAGAGCGATCGCGCAAAAATCTCATTCTCGGTAGATCCCTTAGTCACCTGCCGCGCCGCCTGCTTCACCTGCTGCACGATTTCTCGCAGGTTTTGAATGGTCAGGTTAAACGAGTCAGCAACTGCACCTAGCACGTCTGCGGTCACCTCTGCCTGCACCGTCAGGTCGCCCCGTGCCGCGCCTTCCACATCATCCAGCAGGCGAATCACCTGACGTTGCAGGTCTTCCTTCGCTTGCTCCTGCTCCTCCGCTTTGCGCTGGGCTTCGCTAGTGGTCGTCAAAATCACCCGCGCCATCTGGTTAAACCCAGACGAGAGTTGGCCCAGTTCATCTTCGGAGTAAACCGTTGCACGAGCGTTCAGATTGCCTTGCGACACAGCGCTGAACTGCGCCTGCAAATCGCTCACCGAGCGCTTGATTTGACGATTTGACGCGGCACTCAGAGCCGTTGCCGTACCGCCACCAACCAGACCCGCCGCCACCGCCATCACCAGCCCCATCTTTTGACTTGCTGGAATAATGGTCGGGCGGTCTTCTTCGGGCACTAGAAAGTTGGATGCCAGGAAGCCGATCGTCGCCACGGCGATCGCCGATGTAATACCCGTCGCCAAGCCAATCAGCCACTTCTTGCTGTCGAGCGGCGCGTTTGCCAAGGGAGCTAGCCAGCCCTGCTGCTCAGCCACCTCAGCCTCCACACTCCGGCCATCGCCCTGAGTAAAGGTCGGCAGCGCATCCGATACACCAGAAAAGCTGAAGATTTCGTCTTCTCGAATCACCGACTGATCGGCTCCCCCGTCAGTCAAGTCAAACCCACTCTCACTGGACACCATGGCCGCACGCCCGGAAACCAAAAAGCTTTCGCCGCCGACCGAAGGACTCGTAAAGCCAGCCGAATGGTCAGACATATCGAAATCGGGCAGGCTACCCAAATCATCGAACTCTTCAAACTCATCCAGAAAATCCGCCCCTCCAACCGATCTGCCGCTGTGGGGGTCTTCGCTGGTTGAGAAATCGTCCAGGCTATCCAGGTCGTCCAGCGCATAGCTATTGCCACTGTCCACAAAGGTATGGTCATCCAAATCTGCCGAGAAACTACTGCTGCCATTGCCATAGCTCGGCATCGGGTAGCCATTTGTCTCATGGGACGGAGAAGCATAACCTGGCGTACCATAATCTGACATGCCATAGTCCGATGGGTTATGGTTCAATGCGCTATAACCTGATGCCCCGTAATCTGGCTTTCCATAATCTGGGGCAGCATACGGGTCATCCTCTTGCGGCTGACCATGCCCAAACGTTGCTTCACCATCTTCTTCAGACGACAAGGCTTCAAATTCATCCGACATCATGAATAGAGTCTCTTCCCCAGTCGATTCAGCAGGCATAGCAAAACCGCCGCTGGCAGAAGGCGATGGAAAAGATTCAAACACCTCGTCCTCTAACCCCGAATCAAAAGATAGCTCTGCATCCGCCGCCGGATCGTCGAATCGAGCCGCTGCAAAGTTCTCCATCGACTGTTCGGGATCATCAAAGACATAGGGCGATGGCTGCCCTAACCCTGCATCTGCCGGACTCGCCAGCCCAGCCAAGGGATCGTCTGATGCCGCAAAGGGGTCGTTCGACCCAAGACCGCCGCCTGCGTTGTCGCCTGCGAATGGGTTGTCAAAGGGCGACGGAATCGCTTCAGGGCCGGCAAATGGGTCTTCTGCACCATTGAAGTCCAGTCCATCGAAGCTAAAAGCATTATCCAAGTCGCCTAGATCGCCACCTTCTTCAAAGTAAGTTTGGGAGTCAGTTGTGCTAACAAAATCACCGTCAATGTCGTCAAATCCGGCATCTGGGGCAACCGTCGCACCAGCATCGCTAAATTGCTGAATCGTTTCTAACCCACTGTTGGCATAATCCACATACTCTGGGTCGTTGGTCAGCGCCAGCACTGACTGATACTGTTCACGCGCAATGTCGTATTGCTGGAGGCCGTAGCAGTAGATATGTCCGCGCAACAGCCGCACATTGGGGTCATCGGGATAGTCTTCTACAAGGCGATCGATCACCGCTGCTGCATCGTCGTATTTTCCTTGCATATAGGCTCTTTCAGCCTGCTGATATTCCTGTGCGTATCCAGTGCTTGATCCCATGTGCCTTCTCCTTAAGCCTGTGCGCGTCTCCGAATGTGCCTCGGTCTAATGGGTTTTCGAGTGAGTTATCGAACTGATTGAAGCTGAGTCAAGCAGCCCATCGGGCCGACCTCAGAATTGCGACTTGATCTAGCAGTCTTAAATGGCGATCTTGAGCGTCTCCAACGGCCCATTCGCCTCGAATAAATGGAGCCATGCCGTCGGGCAGGTTGGTTGGCACCTGAATGTCGTCAAGGGGAAGCCAGTCCATGCCGTTAATCAGGTCAACGGCCAACCCCAACATGGTGTCTTGGTCTTCAACCGCGATAACGTAGATTTCTGAGCGATCGGTACTCAGTGGCGCGGAGTCTCCCAGAAACTGACCTAGATCGGCAACCCAAACAACGCGCCCTCGCACGTTTAGAGTACCCAACAGCAGGGGAGAGACATTCGGAATGGGCGTGATGCGATCGGGCGGAGAAGCAATCACTTCTTTGATTCCTACCGCAGGCAGGGCAAACTCGTCACCCGAAGTCATAAAAAATCGCAGGTGTAGTTCTCCTTCAGGACTGTCTAGCTCCTGAAACTCTGCGACCTGATCCTGCCCTCTGCCTGTGAAAAAATCTGGATTGCCTATCATGGACGATTAACCTATCTTTACCTGGTTCATCTGAGCTATCCCCGCAGCAATTGCTTGACCGTGCCCACTAGCTCGGTTGGTTGGAACGGCTTTGCAATATACGCATCTGCACCCTGCTTCATGCCCCAATAGCGATCGAATTCTTCCCCCTTAGAGGAACACATCACAACGGGGATGTTTTGAGTTTTGGGATTGGCTTTAATTTGTCGGCAGACCTCGTATCCGTTCATGCGGGGCATTACGATGTCGAGAACCACTAGGTCAGGGCTATGACCTTCTATTTGTTCTAGCGCTTCTACACCATCGCTAGCTACGGTAACATCGAGTCCGCTGCCTTTTAGCAGGTCAGTAATCATTTCCCGCTGGGTCACGCTGTCTTCTACAACCAAAACTCTACTCATAACGCCTTACTTTGCAACCATAGTGTTGATTTCGCGAAAACCGCTGGGGTAAACACTGAGTGGATTCTAGAAGCCTACTAGGAAACTTACTAATAAAAATAATGCCCTTTTATTGCGGTGCCCTTTAAAGATAGCGAAGGTTGGCATTTGCAAAACACCTGACCTCTGTGTTGGCAGAATTTTGACAAAACATCAAACTACATTGGCAAATATTGGCAAACCTCTGCTTGGCGGATGTTTTGCAGGCTCCTGTGCCGGGTTAAGCAGGATGGGGTGGGAATGAAGAAGCATCGGTGGGGGGTGGTTTGATATCAAGTTCTAACGCATTTTCTAAGTCTTCTGCCAGGAGTCTTTCAACGTTGGGCGGGTTTTCTAGCCCTGGGCCAATGTAGGTTTCGACCAGTGTGAGTAGTTCTTGTTCGCCGAAGGGTTTTGTGAGGTAGTCGGTTGCGCCGACGATGCGTGCTTTGACGCGATCGATAAAGCCGTCGCGTCCGGTGAGCATGATGATTGGGGTTTGCCGGAAGGCGGTGGAGGTGCGGAGCATGGCGCAGATTTCATAGCCATCCAGTTCGGGCATGGAAATGTCGCACAGGATGAGGTCGGGCTTGAGCTGAAAGACCAGGCTGAGGGCCTTGAGGGGGTTGCCGATGGAGGTGGCTTCGTAGCCGTGGCTGCGGAGGATAGACTCAATGGCTTTGCGGATGGAGGTGCCGTCATCGATGCAGACGATGCGGGGGACGGGGGTTTGAATGGTGGGCTTGGGCTTTGTGGGCAGGGTGTTGGGGGTTGGGGTGGCAAGCTGGACGATGCCTTGCTTGATGTAGGGGTAGAGGGCTTTGGCGACGGTGATGAGGTCACGGTTGAGGTAGCGAGAGATTTGCCGGATGGAGGTTTGTCCGTCCATCCAGTCGCTGAGGGCGGCGATGGTGGTTTCTTTTGCGGAGTCGCGGAGGCGATCGCCATCGACCACAACCAGCCCCTGATCGGGGGATTGAATATGAGGGTGAAACTTTTTCCAGGACTGTACCTGAGTCATGATGCGGGCAAGTAGTGGGCCAATTTCCAGCGTGGTGAGTTGGGGGGCGAGGGGAGAACCGATTTCAAAGATGAAGCTACCTTGGTGCAGGCTGAGCAGGTCAAACAGGGTTTCGCGCACCATGCTGTGGATGATGCTGCGGGCCTGGGCGGGGGTGAGGATGCGCTGCTCCAGCAGGGCCCAGAGGTGTCCATATTCGGGGGTGTTAGTAGTGGCGATCGCCCCTCCAGTGTCTACCCCATTCAGCGATGCTTCCAACTGATAGCGACGGAGGTAATCGCGCAGGCGAGACAAATCGCTGCGGGCATCGCCTGCGTAGATGATTTGACCATTTAGAAAAAAGACAAACCAGGACTGCGAGGGTGTGGTCTTGGCGAGACGGTTTCGCAGGACGATTGGCGCAGTATTTGTGTCGCCTCCTGGCAGCATTCCACCCAGCCCGTAGGACTCTACAAACAGTTCGCCCGTGCGCTGACCCAGTTCCACAAGCTGGAGAATGCTGCGGATATCAATTTCATTCAAGTTCCCCTGCATATCGCCAAATCACCCCCTCAAGGTCAGTGCTGGGCTTGGGCTGGTCTGCTGCGGGCGGTTCGCGGCTTTGGGCAGGCGCTGAGGTGGGCCTGGGTCAACCGTTGAAAGTCAATTCTGACATGATGCCCAATGTTTTTCTGCCTTTGTCATCCAGTATGATTCCCCAATTGCCTGTCAAAGTAGACAAACCCCAGAATATCCGGCGAATGTCTGTATTGTTCCAGTATCTTGGCGCTGCTATCTTGGCGCTGCTAGCGGGTGATGCTGCCGAATTCTGGGCTGTGCTGACTCGCTTAGATTTTGTCCGGAGGCGTTAATCCAGCCCTGACTTGGGCACTCTAGACTATCAGGAATTCAGGCTTTGCGCCGAGGGCAAGGAGCAATAGAGGGAGGCAGGGAAGCTAGATTTTAGAGCAAGTCCTATAGGCACAAGCCCGGATAGGCGTTGGGGCGATCGCCAGATATCCCAGCGATCCAGCTAGCTCAGCCCAGCCTCACCGAAGAATGCCCAGTCCATAACTCCGATATAGTCAGTTGGGATGGGATAAATCCGCCAGGTTTGCCAAATTTGCCAGAGTTTGGCTTGTTGGGTCTGTTTTGGTGGGCTTGTTCTAAGGGGGGCGGGTTTTGCCGGGTTCCTCTCGCTGAATTTGCAGCGCTCTGGGGTTCAGTCCTCGGTGAGGGTCGGCTAGAGTTCTTCTCCGGAGTCCCTATGGAGTCCCTGTTCTCATTTCTCTGTATAGAGTCTGAGCCATAGAGTCTGAGCGCAGTAGAGGAGCGGGTTGAACTGACCCACTCAGTTTTGATTGCATTTTTTGCTTGCATTTTCTGGATTGCAAACTAGAATCGAACTTCAGGGGAGATATGATGATGCTACATTTGATGGAAATAGGGATGGAAACAGCCGTCTTATCTTGTTAGATCCACCTAGAGCAATGGCTGGCGGGCGGGTGGGTGCTAAACCGGACGAGCGGTTTGTTCGGCAAGCTCTCTGGCGTTTCAGGTTCGATATGCTGCCCCATCGGGCGAGATTTTTCCTGGTCTTTGTCTTTTGGACGGGGCGATCGCCCGCTACTGCATCCCAGCCTAGTCGCTTCAGTCCGCCTTAGGTTCATATTATTAGGCTCATATTGTGTAACTACTTATACGCTGTAGCGCTCTCATTTGAGTGAATCGCCCAACATAAACCCAATCATCATCTTGACGGGTTTTGATCTTGCCACTGCTGGCAACTGCCTGATGTAAACCAAACCGTAGACGATACAAGTAAGGGGACGACTGGCGTGCTGTATTTAGCGGAAGTACAGAGAAAAAGCAGAGTTATCGGCAGCAGTAAGGCTGAGCTGCGGCTGCTTGCCTGCCAGCGCTCTGAAAATAGCTGGAGCGCGGTGCCGGGTGAAGAGGTCATCCCTGCGCCCGACGACGTGACCTATGGGGCCGGCGTGTTGGTGATGGTGGAACTAAGCGGCACTAAGCAGGTGCAGCGCCACGCCGAAGCGGGTCGCCAATTGGTTGCGATTTTGCAAAACTTTTCGCGGGCGCAGGAGCGCTACAAAACCCAGGAAGAAGAAATTCAGCAGTGGAAAGAATCGCTGACCTACCAAAGCCAAGAGCTAAACCGTCGGGAAATGGAGATGGAAGCCCGACAGGAGCAGCTTCAGGAAATGGAGGAAGACTTTGAGCGACTGGAGCAGCAACGCCAAGAGATTGAAAGCAAGCGGCAGGAAGTCGAGGCTCTGAAGGCAGAATTTGACCGTAAAAACCAGGAGCTAGAAGGAGCTTGGGCCCAGCTTCGGGGCGAGATGGGCCGGCTAGATGAGCAAAAGGCACAATTCACCCAAGCGGCCGTGCTGGATGATGCAAAAGCCCAGGAACTGCAAGAATTGCTGAACCGACTGGCAGGGGCGATCGCCCCGACCGAAGCAGCCCGAGAGCAGGTGACGACCTCCTTTGACCTGCTAAATCAGCAGCAAACCACGCTCGATCAGCACTATCAAATGCTGGACGAACAGCGCAACGCCGCTCAACAGGCGCAGGACGCGCTCGATCAGCAGGTGCAGCAGGTGCAAGCCCTCTGGCAAGAGTGGCAACAGTCGAAAGCGGGTTTGGATCAGGCGCGGGATGAACTGGCAGCTTTGCGGCGATCGCTCGAACTCAAACAAGAGCAGGTGCAAAGCCTCAACACCCAACTGCAACAGCAGGACAGCCTGCACCAGCAGTTTTGCCAGCTCGCCGATGTGTCGGATCGCTTTACCGTCGGCGCAAAGGTCGATGTCAGCGGTCTGGAATCCATGCCTATTGAGGAACTGGAAAACATCGTCCGCGACCTGACCAACGACTTGGAAAAAATGTCTCGCTTTGTCAATAGCCAGGAAGAGGAGCTAACGGCACAGCAAGAGGAAATGCAAAACTTGCAGCAGCAGATCCAGCAAGCCAGCGAGTACGATCGCCTGCGCCTGGAAGCAGAACTCACCGACGAGCAAGATCGCTACCGGATGCTGGAGGAGACGCTGGTCGGACAGCGCCGCAACCTGCAAGAGCGCCAGGCCGTATTAAAACAGCATCAGACTGTGCTGGACAAGCGCCAGGGACGAGCGACCGCGGACGCATCAGAAGAGACTGTCGATATTGCGCCCGTTTTGACACAGCTTGAGACCCTGCGCCAGGAGCTAGCAGCCCAGCTTCAGCAGGCAGAAGCCCAAGTGCAAGAACTGCAAGCCGCCGTCGAACAGGCTCAGCAGTCAGTCGATCAGCAATCTCAGGCGCAGGAAGATCGCTGGAATCGGGCGATGGAACTAGAGCAGCAGGTGCTAGCACAGAAAGCCGCTGTGGGCGAGCAGTGGGGCAAAGTGAATGCCTACCAGGAGGCGCTGGCCCTGGCTCAGGGTGGCGCGGGCGGTATCCGCGAGAAGCTGGAGTTAATTGGGCAGATTCTGAACCAGTTTCAGGAGACCAGCGACTATCAACTCCAGGCGATCGCCGAACTGCGGCAAATCATTAGCAGCCTGACCGAGCAGCGCACGCCGGAGTTTGTGATTACCTGATCTGCATCTGTCCCGTCAAAGCCTTGAAACTTACATTAAAGCCTTGAAACAAGGAGCGATCGCCCAGGGTTGCTCCTTGTTTGTTGCTAGTCAGGACTGACCACTTGCGATAAGTTTTCTGGGTTTTGGACGATTTCTCGCAGGCTGCGTCCGCGAGAAATCGTCCAACTGCGTAATGCGTAAGTCCTACCAGTTTCTTTCTAACCTCAAACTCATCTCGCGCTGGCGTTGCGAAGCAGCTCAAGTTAGTTCCTAACTATGTGATGAACCATCGGGCATAATCGCCCCGCGCAAATTGGCGTTTTGGAAATTGGTTTGCAACACAGTTGCGCTGATCAGCATCGCCTCGTTCAAATTCGTTTCGCTCAGATTCGCCCAGTTTAGCTTTGCGCGATACAGGTTCGCTTTGCACAAATTTGCGCCCCGCAGCGAACTCCAGCTCAGGTTTGCGCCGCGCACATTCGCCTGGCTGAGGCTGGCGTTGATCAGGTTGGCACTGCTGAGGCGGGTGCGGCTTAGCTCGGCTCCGTGCAGGTCGGCTTCTTCTAGGCTGGCTCCGTGCAAAATAGCCCCCGTCAGGTTTGCCCGCTCCATGAGCGACTCGTTCAAAATAGCATTGGTTAGATTCGCATTTTCCAGCGTAGCGCGAGTCAGGTTGGCCGCAATCAGTTTCGCCCGGTTGAGGCTGGCATCGTTCAGGTTGGCCTCGGTCAGATTGGCTCGATCTAGCAGCGCCTCTGCTAGGTTTGCGCCTATCAGCACGGCTTGAACCAAGGTTGCCTCTGTGAGTTTTGCGCTCCGCAGGCCGGCATCGGTCAATGTCGCTTTGCTCAAATCCGCCTGATATAACTCTGCGCCAATTAAGTTGGCAATTGTCAAATCTGCGCCTCGAAGATCGGCCCCAGCAAGATTTGCCTCTCGCAGATTTGCCATCCGCAGGTTTGCACCCCGTAGATTTGCGCCGCTGAGGTTTGCCCGCCGCAGGTTGATGCCCTGCAAATCGCGATCGCTCAGGTTGAACTGACTGAGTTTGGCTTCGCGAAAATCTCTTGCCCCTGCTTCATAGTGGCTCAGGAGTTCATCAACGTTCATGAAGGTTAACATCATAGCAGTAGGCAGGCGGGTGGGTCGGGCGATCGCCCATCGGTGACTGGAGCCAGCGGATTAGCATGAACTGCTGAGCAGGCTATTCAGGGAACTGATTCTCTTAGAGTGCCCGCCAGCAGCCGAGAATCTGCATTCTTCTGCATTCTGTTGTCAGGGAGATGCGGATCTTCCGCCAAAACTGTCCCTTGGTTTGGGAAAATAAAAGTTCCGGTGTCGCCTCATACCGAATGGTTTTATATCAACTCCGGTTCATTACAAGGTTGAATATTTCTGTGGAAGCCTTGCGCTGTGGGGCTTCTACAAAAATAAACCCCACATCAACGGAGTTGACGTTACCGAACTGTTTTGAAGTCTTAAGGAACCAGTTGAATGTCTGAAACCCTCAGAAGTCAGGTGATTACGCAAGGTGTGCAGCGCAGCCCCAATCGGGCAATGCTGCGGGCGGTCGGGTTTTCCGACGACGATTTCAACAAGCCGATTGTGGGGGTTGCCAGCGCCCACAGCACGATTACCCCCTGCAACATGGGCATTGCGCCGCTGGCAGCCAAAGCAGAGGCAGGCATTCGGGCAGCGGGGGGAATGCCGCAACTGTTCGGCACGATTACCGTCAGCGACGGCATCTCGATGGGCACTGAGGGCATGAAATACTCCCTGGTATCGCGGGATGTAATTGCCGACTCGATCGAAACCGCCTGCAACGCTCAGAGCATGGACGGCGTGCTGGCGATCGGCGGCTGCGACAAGAACATGCCCGGTGCCATGATCGCCATGGCCCGCATGAATATTCCTGCTGTGTTTGTCTACGGCGGCACGATCAAGCCGGGACATTTGGAAGGAGAAGATTTAACGGTTGTCAGCGCCTTTGAAGCGGTGGGGCAGTATAGCGCCGGACGTATCGACGAGGTGCGGCTGATGTCGGTGGAGCGCAACGCCTGTCCTGGTGCAGGTTCCTGCGGTGGCATGTATACAGCCAACACCATGTCGTCGGCCTTTGAGGCGATGGGCATGAGCCTGATGTATTCCTCCACCATGTCGGCGGTTGATCCCGAAAAGGCAGAGAACACAGAACTGGCCGGCAAAGTGTTAGTGGAGGCGATTCGCAAGAACCTGCGCCCGCGAGATATTATTACCCGAAAGTCCATCGAAAATGCGATTTCGGTGGTGATGGCCGTGGGCGGTTCCACCAATGCGGTGCTGCACTTTTTGGCGATCGCCCATTCTGCCGGGGTCGAGTGGACGCTCGACGACTTCGAGCGCATCCGACAGCGCGTGCCCGTGCTGTGTGATCTGAAGCCCTCTGGCCGCTACGTGGCCACCGATCTGCACCAGGCCGGCGGCATTCCCCAGGTCATGAAAATGCTGCTGAATCACGGACTGCTGCACGGCGACTGCATCACCGTTACAGGCGAAACCATTGCCGAGCGTCTGAGGGATATTCCCGATGAGCCGCGCCCCGATCAGGACGTGATTCGCCCTTGGAGCAACCCCATGTACGCTGCCGGACACCTGGCCATCCTCAAGGGCAATTTGGCTACCGAAGGGGCAGTCGCCAAAATCACCGGGGTCAAGCAGCCCAAAATCACCGGCCCTGCCCGCGTGTATAACTCTGAAGAGGAGTGTCTGGACGCGATCTTGGCCAACAAAATTAATCCAGGCGATGTCCTGGTGATTCGCTATGAAGGGCCGAAAGGCGGTCCCGGAATGCGGGAAATGCTGGCTCCCACGTCTGCCATTATTGGCGCAGGACTTGGTGATTCTGTAGGGCTGATCACCGACGGACGCTTCTCCGGCGGCACCTACGGCATGGTGGTCGGCCACGTCGCCCCCGAAGCCTATGTCGGCGGCACGATCGCCCTAGTGCAGGAAGGTGACAGCATTACCATCGATGCAGACGCTCGCCTGCTGCAACTCAACGTCTCCGATGAGGAATTGGCTCAGCGCCGCGCCCAGTGGCAGCCGCCCAAGCCGCGCTATACCAAAGGCGTTTTGGCCAAATATGCCACGCTGGTTTCGTCGAGCAGCAAGGGTGCAGTGACCGATTTAGATTTGTTTTAGATTTGTTCTAGAAGGGCTGGGAGTGATGCAGGTTGGAAATCTTCCAATCAACCCATCGATCCATCACTCCCCCGATGCCCATCTGGAAAAATCGTGCCTCTATCGGCGATCGCCCCATCTAGATCTGCCGACTGGGCACGAAACAAATTACATTGGCCAATATTCGCCCCCTCTAGCTTGGCTTGCTGGAGGTCTGCCCCCACTAGGTTTGCCGCCTGCAAGTTTGCCGCAGCCAGGTTAGAGTAGCGCAGGTCAGCACTTTGGAAATTGGTTTCCTGGAGCGATGCCTCCGCCAAATCTGCGTAGCAGAGAATGCTGCGCGACAGGTTTGCCCGATCGAGCGATGACTGTTTTAAGTTGGCAGATTGTAGCCGCGCATTACCCAATTCCGCAGCTTGCAGTTGAGTTCCCTGCAAGTTTGCGCGGCTGAGATTGGCATAGGCCAAATAAGCTTGTCTGAGATTGCTGCCCTGAAGATTGATATCTTGTAAATTGCATTCAAATAGGTCAGATTGACTTAAATCGAGATAGCTAAAATCGCGTCTTCCTGCAGCATATTCCGCTAAAAGCGTTTCAACTGACATTCGTTCCATAATAGGCATTTACTCAGCAGAATCCAGCACTGCAACAGCGATCGCCACAGCGCTGAAACTGCCTGCAATAGTTCAGTTCACTCCTTTACAAGAGTTTACAAACACTCCTTGCCGCTCAATAGATTACTTAATCTTCTTTTAGTTTTCTTAGTGAGTTTATCTATTCCTATACAAGCTATAAGTTTATGCAATAAACTCTGTCAACTATCCTCAGATCAATAGCGCAAGCCACCACTTGTCTTCCGAAAGCTCCTCCCAAAAATATCTGTTTTCAAGCTCATCTTTGGCTTAATTTGCTGCAAATTTGCAGCAGCGATACTGCGCCGAAGTCCTGACATCCCGTTGACAAAACGGAGATTGGTTTTAGAGGGTGTTTGAAAAGGTATCGCCTGTAATGTTAAGCACTCAGAGATCCCCGCTAGCCCCCCTTAAAAAGGGGGGAAACCGCCTTAAAGTTCCCCTTTTTAAGGGGGATGTAGGGGGATCTTGCACGCTTTGCTACAAACAGTAGGACTTTTGAAACATCCTCTTAGGCTAAACTGAGGACGGTAAAGGTGTTTTTCAAGCTCATTTCGGCATTCGTCTCAACTCTGGTTCAACACCGTTCGACAGTATTTAAAATCATTTGACATCAGCACATTTAGACTTCTGAATTTAGGTGCGTATGGCATTACCCGAACCTCGTCCCCGTCATCTCTCTCTAGGGCCGTTGGAGCGCGAGATCTTAGAAATCCTGTGGCAGCTAGAATCGGCAACGGTTAAGGAGATACACGATCGCATCTTGGCAGACCCAAATCGGGAGTTGGCCTATGCATCTGTGACCACGGTGCTGAATCGGCTAACGGGCAAGGGCTGGCTGGCGTGCGATCGCCACGGGCGGGCGTTTCACTGGCGGCCGCTGGTGTCGCGAGAGGAGGCGCAGATGCTCCAGGCACACGAGCATCTGCATCGCTTTCTGTCCGTCAGCAATCCCGACGTGGTGGCGGCCTTTGCAGATGACCTAGATGTTGCCAGCCTGGAACAGTTGGATGCCATCACTCAACGGCTGAAGGCCGCACGGCAAAAGCGGGAGGGGGAGTCATGCACCTGATGCTGATTTTGGCGGCGATCGCCCTGGCTATCCTCTCGCGCCTGATTGCTAAGCACCGTCCTGTCGCGCCTGCCCATCGGTGGACTGCGGCGCTGGGGCCGTTTCTATTTGCGCCGCTGCTGCTGCTGTGTACGGTCGTCGCCGTTTTTTGCATGGGCCGCGAGGGGCATATGCTGGGGCTGTCCGTCGGCTCTCTGGGCTGGGTTCTAGCCGTCGGCAGCTTGACCCTTGCAGGCGGAATGCTGCTGCGGCTGGGCGGGCAGGTGGGGCGATCGCGCCGCACATTGCAAACTCTGCCGTTTGTGGAAACCCACGGGCTTGCCGCTCGTTTGCTCGATACGCCCGCTCTGTTTGCGGCGCAGGTTGGTTTTTGGCAACCCGAACTGGTCGTCAGCCGGGGGTTGCTAGAAACGCTCTCTGCCGAGCAAGTTGCCGCTGTGCTGGCCCACGAGCAGGCTCACACCCACTATCGCGACACCTTCTGGTTTTTCTGGCTGGGCTGGCTGCGCGGTCTTACGGCCTGGCTTCCCCACACTGAAGCCCTCTGGCAAGAACTGCTGCGACTGCGAGAACTCCGCGCCGATCGCTGGGCGGCTCAGCATGTTGACCCACTGCTGCTAGCAGAGTCGCTGGTGCAGGTGGTGAGGTCGCCGCTGACAGAGGTTGACTTTCCGTGCGCGGCTTTTGGCGAGGCCGCATCACCCTGCCGTCTGGCGGAGCGGATTGAGGCGCTGTTGCCCGATGCCGAGGGTAGCCTGGCAGGTTCCATAGAGCGCGATCGCCTCCCCTGGCTATGGCTCCTGGCATCGGGTCTTCCCCTCTGCACGCTATTGATACATCACTAAATCCTGCTTGAGGAATTGCGTTGCAGCGGTGATGCCAACAAGGTGGAATACCAGCTACTTTGGAGCTGGGCAATTTCCAGACAGCTTATACCGGGCAGCTTGTATCTGTTCCGACACTTGCTCCTATAGCTACAGAACACTGACTAAAACTCCGAGTACAACAATTGCAACGAGAATCGCTAGCGCAATCTGGAGCCAACTGAAGGGGCGATCGCCACAGACCTTTCCAGACTGACCGTTCACCACGATTGTGTAGCGCCGTCCTTTGAACTCGTAGGCCCCCGTCCATACTGGCAGAAGGATGTGCTTAAAGGTAATGTCGCTATAGGAGGTGGAGAGGGAATCGATACACTGTTCATCGCTGCCAATTTTGCACTCTACAGCCCTACGAATTTCAATCTCCATCTTTTTCTTTGCCCGCTCAAAACCCTCTTTGAGATTAATTTGATATCGCTGTACCTTGAACCCTGACAAGTAAGAGGCGTTATAGGGCACTAATATAGGGCACTAATTCAGACAAATCCCATCCCTCAACAGCTCGCAAGTGATTTTGGTCAACTGATTCAGCCGCTGCTACAAGAACATCATCAAAGTTATAGTCCACGCTCCCTGATACACGGGTCCAACAGGTTTCTACGACTTCGCGAGTGTCCGTAATGGTTCTCCCATCATTATCAGTCGTGGTGTAAGTTTCAGTCCTTGTGTAGCGATCGCCCCGCTTCCCGCGATATTGACTACAGGTTTTGCAATCATAGGTTCAGAATGGCAAATAGATACCCTGCAACCCCGCGTGTTGGGACAAGCGCTTCAACCCCTGTGGCGCAAACCAGCGCTGGCGCAGCCACTCGCTCACTTTCTCTCGAGCCTGCCTTTGGCCAATCGTGAACGGTACCACCCCGCCAGGAGTGACCACCGGGCTAGCAGTACGGGGCTGCGCCACGATATTGGTGTTGCAAAATGCACATTTCCCCGCCACGGTCGGCGGCTCAAACGTAAACCGAGCGCGGCACCCTGGACACTGCACTTCGACTGCCTGCTGCGATAGAGCAGCCAGTTGAGTATGCTTTTCATTCAGGTGCGCCTCAAAGGATTGCTCTGCCAGTAGGGAGAAGTGGTCTGGTTTCGGGCGATCGCCTCTCGCCGACCACAATAAGGACACTCCATCTGTCCTCTTTTAGGATTAAACTCTAGCGACGCACCGCAGCCCGGACAGGAAAGCTGTGACTCACTGGAGGAGTGGCGCTGCATAGTCATAGGAGTTTTTGCTAAGAGTTTGATTCAGAGGTAGAGCAACCCTTGCGTTGGACGTTGCTTAACAGCATTTCAACAGCAAACGATGCAGAGCGAACCATCCGGAACAAACCATGCAGAACAAACCATGCAAAACCCGCAGGTTACGGGACAGGAGGAGGCGATGGTGGCAGCAAGACAGCCAGTTCTGGAACTGCATTTGCAAACTGCCAGCCATTCATCCCTGACCGCCATACGTAAGTCTGAGCAGTTAGCCCTTGTTGAAGAAGCTGATTCACTGGAAACGGCCCAAACGTTTGTCCGTCTCGAGACAAATACCATTGCGGCTGAGGTGGCGGTGGCGGTGCTGCTGCGGGCGAGGTGGCTGGCTGAGGCGCGGCAGCTGGCGGCTGCTGTGATTGAGCGGCGTTGGGGTTCAGCGCATTGGTCACCTGCTGCGCCATTGCCAAGCCCACTCCCAACTCCAAGAAAGAGTTCCCACCGCTCGGATTTTGGGCAGACTGCTCAATAGAGTTGGCAACTTGATATTAGGTATATTGCTGCATATTGCCCAAAACCCCGATCGAAGCCCGCTTGTCAAGCGCAGCTTCTACCTCTGGCAGCAGCGAAATGTTTTCAATAAGCAGTTGCGTCAGATCCAAACCAAACCGCTGCACGTCTGCCTGCATATTCTGGCGAATTGTGTTGCTGATCTCCCTGATAACGAGATGCCAGATCGAATAGAGGGACTTGGGCTGCTCCGATGAGGAGGTAAAAGCGGTCATAATCATGTTGCGGATGTGATCGCTGACCTCATCCACCTGGAAAAGTCCATCCGTGCTGACCAACTCTTGAAGCAGAACTTCAGGCTGAACAATCCGCACATTATAGGTGCCGTAGGCCCGTAGGCGAACAGGGCCCAGTTCGGCATCCCGGAGGATGATGGGATTAGAAGTTCCCCACTTGAGGTTCGTGAAAATTCGAGTATTGAAGAAGTATACTTCTGCCTTGAATGGAGAGTTGAAGGCATAGGGCTAACCCATTAGTGTTGTAAGAATGGGCAAATTTTGGGTTGACAGCGTATACATCCCAGGCCCAAAGCAGTCAGCAATACGACCTTCGTTGACGAATACCGCTTTTTGACCAGGGCGCACGGTTAGCTTTGCCCCCATTTTGATTTCGTTGTTGTATCGCTGAAAGCGATAGACCATTGTGTCGAGACCATTGTGTCGTTGGTAGAGTCTAGCCACTCGATGATGTCTACAAACTCACCTCGAATCTTCTCGAAGAGACTCACACTAACCTCCAGGCTGAATCCAGGTCAGACGAGATTGGTCAACAACAGACTAAATCCAGACAATTGCAGAGATAGAGAAAATATTGCTTTTGAGGCGTTGCTTCTACAAACTAGCGATGCTTTTTGTAAGGCGAATGCATCCCTGAGTGCTTTGCTTAGTGCTCAAAGTTTCAGATGTGTTGCTTAAGTCAGCACGAGTGACTCAGTTCGGACTGAGCTAGCAGAAACAGCCCTGACAATCTGCAAGCCTATATATTCTGCAAGCCTACATATCAAGAGTAAGCTGATCCTAGTGTGCCCACGATTCTAATCGAGTAACGGAAATGGAGACGGATTGGGCATCTTTAGTCAGGGCATCTGTGAAGGAAATGCGAGGGTTAGTTTTAGCCAATTTTTTAGCTGGTTGCTGAGCCTATCGATTGATACAAGCTCTAGCTCTCATTTTCCGTAGTCTATCCAATAGTCTACCCATTGGGATAACGCATAGTTTTTCCTTGCCAAATCCTATGATGAACCTATGACTTAGGTATCTTCAGCGCCTACTCTATGACAATTGGCAGATTTGAGGAAGTTGCAGAACCTATTAGAATGAGCAGCGAGAGGGGCGATCGCCTCGATTTCCCCCTAGGTTCTAAATTCCGCTCTAAGTTCCCATGATTCGATCTTGGATGGTGATTGGCGGGGTGATGCTGGGTCTGGCGTTTGCGCTGGGCAGCGTGACCACTTCGCGGGGGCGCGGCTGGTTTCGGCGGCTACGGCGGCCCGACTGGCTCACGTTTGAGAAATTTATCCCGGTGATTTGGACGACGGTCTTTACCTGCGCTGCCTGGTCTGCCTACATCATTTGGGAGCGAGAACCGGGCACGTCTAGAACCTGGGGGCTGATGGCGACTTACCTGCTGCTGGAGGTGGTTACGCTGCTCTACACGCCTCTCATGCTGGGGGCACGGCGAATTCGCGTGGGGCTATGGCTGGGTGCGGCGGGGCTGGTGGTGGCGATCGCCCTCTTTATCATGCTGCTGCCGCTGTCGCGTCCGGCGGCCTGGCTGCTGCTGCCGTACCTGCTCTGGAGTCCCATCGGCACTTACACCACCTGGGAAATGATGCAGCTCAACCCTGAAGAAGCCTGATCTAATGTCTGTAGAAATTCAGCTTGTAGGGGGCTGCACTGACCTTTGCAGGGCGCTCATACCCAGTTCCGCCGCCAACGCCAGCAGCGCCACGGGAACTGCGCCCACCAGCAAGATGGCGCTGTCGTATAGCGCAAAGCCGCGCACAATAAACGTTCCCAGCCCGCCCGCGCCGATAAACGCCGCCAGCGTTGCGCTGGCAATGACCTCCACCAGGGCCGTTTTGATGCCCGCAATGATGACGGGCAGCGCCAGGGGAAGCTCCACCTGCCGCAACACCTGTACCGGACTCATGCCCATGCCGTGGGCAGCTTCGCGGATCATTGGGTCAATAGTGCGAAAGGCGACATCCGTGCTGATCAGAATTGGCGGCATCACCAGCAGCGTCAGGGCGATCGCCGCCGATTGAAAGCTCAGCCCAAAGTAGGGAATCGCCAAAAACAAAATCGCCAGACTGGGAATCACCCGCAGCGCGTTGAAGCCATTGATCAGGACAGCCGAGACAGCGGGCGATCGCGCACTCCACAACCCCAGCGGCAAGCCCAGCAGCAGCCCCACCGCCAGCGGCACCGCCACCAGCCACAAATGCTGCTGCAACGCATTCAGCAGCGCGTCCCCGTTTGCCATTCCATATTCATAGGCCTGCCTAAACACGCCCACGCGCTACGCCTCCTCCAGCATCAGCAGTTCGCGCACCACTTCGCGATAGGGCTGCACTACGCGCCACTCGCGGGTAAAGACGTGAATCGGTTCCCCTGCCATGTTGGACTCTGGAAAGCGCACCGACTTGGGCACGGGGTCAAATACGCGCACACCCTCAAGCTGCGATCGCAACAGCTTTAGCACGTCCTGCGTAATCACTGTGTTTGTTTCTGCCATCGTCGGCAGCACGCCCAGCACCCGCAAATTCGGATTCAGGCGGCTCTTGACTGAGTCAATCGTCTCCAGCAATCCCTCTAGCCCTTTAATGGCAAAAAACTGACACTGCACGGGAATCAGCAGCCAGTCCGCAGCAGACAGGGCATTCAGCGTCAGCAGACCCAGGCTGGGCGGACAGTCGATTAAAATTTGCTCGAACTGAGATTTGGCAGGCTCCAGCGCCGATTTTAAGGCATAAAATCGATCGGGCTGGGAAAGCAAATCTTTTTCTGCTTTGACCAGAGAAATGTCGGTGGCCAGCAGGCTGAGTCCAAACCGAGTCGGGGCGATCGCCTCTGTAATGCCAACCTTCGCGGTAATCACGTCGTAGGTCGTGTAAGGAAGCGACGACGCATCTACGCCCAGTCCCGTAGACAAGTTGCCCTGTGGGTCGAGATCCACCGCAAGGCATGGCCCTTCTTCCGCCAGCAGACCCGCCAGCGCGATCGTAGACGTGGTTTTTGCAACGCCGCCTTTCTGATTGGCGATCGCAATGATCATAAGCCGACCCGCCCTGCATCCAAACATGCTGCTTTAGAGAAGCATGTCTGCCTTTCCGTTTGCCGTCAGCTAACCATGTTACCCCCACGATCGCACAAGCTCCAAATCTCTACTCCAAATCTCCACTCCAAATGCAATTTTTAATGCATTTCAGGACTTACACACTTGCAATTAAGTTTTCTGGGTTTTGGACGATTTCTCGCGGGCTGCGCCCGCGAGAAATCGTCCAAACTGCGTCAGTCCTAGCATTGAA
>NZ_DVEA01000038.1:0-3928 GCF_015295965.1 Thermoleptolyngbya sp. M55_K2018_002 | reverse complement strand
TTGTCGCCGGAGTCTGTGTAGCGGGTGCGCGAGGGATGCAGACAAAACCAGACTTGCGATCGCCCGCTAATCGTGCCCTAGACCTGTCTCGCGCCTTTTGGTGGGTGGGCTTGCTGAGTGTGCTGCTGCAAATGGGGTTGGGTGCGGCGGCGGCGGCGGGGCTGGTGTCTGCGTCCCGGTCTAATCTGGTGCTGGATGAGCCGCCCGTGCGGGGCATTGGTATTGGCATTTTTTGGGCGGTGTGCGGCGGTGTGCTGCTGCTGGTGGCGATCGCCAATGCCTTTCGCTACATTCGCATTTCCCAGCGTCTCCGCCGCCTCGACCTGGAGCAACACCCCAAAACCAGTGCCCTGGTCAGGCTGCTGCGTGTGGGCATTGTGCTGGGTCTGGTCGGAGCGCTGGTCACACTGGTCGGCGCTGAAGTCAGCATCGCAACGCTGATGACCCAGGCCGAAACCTCATCTGCTTTGGCAAACACTCAGGGATTTGTGCGAATCCTCAACCTGCAAGTGGTTGCGGCAAACCTGCACCTAGTCGCCGCCCATTTTGCGGGGCTGACCCTCTCTCTCGGACTCTACGACTGGTTCCGGCGACAGTAGATCCGGACAGAGTAGGTTTCGGATGCAGTAGATTTGGACAGAAGAATCTACTAACTAATCGTCACCCAAATCTGCTGGTGCAAACGCCTAATGTGGGGCTAGTACAAATCCGCCTCAATACAAATCCGCCTCAAGCTGCCCCACAGGAATAAAGCACTCCTGCGGCAATAGAATGGGCTTCCCAGAAAAAATCAGCTTGCCCCGGTGCGTAAAGCGGTCAATCGCAACGCCAATTGGACGCTGCACCTGATCGGGATGCACTTCGTAGTAGGTGCGATAGATGTGGCGGGCGGCTTGCAGCAGCGAAGGGTCGAGCAGTGCCGAAAAGTCAATCTGTTCGGGGCGATCGGCAACCCGCGTATCTACAAAAGGCGTGCTAGAAGGCGTGCTGCGAGTGGAGGACTGTTGCGACGTGTACACCAAAACTTTCTCCCGGTGGTTTTCTAAATTTTCCCTGAGCAGGGGGCAAGCTAAAAGCGAATAGGAGGCGAACAGGTGGATTGAACCAATGGCTCATCGCGGCTCATCACGGCTTGTCACGGACAGACGGGCAGCTTGATATGGGTTCAATATAGTTCACCCATATTACCTTGAGCAAGGGAGGAACTGCGTGCCCATTGTGCTGCTTGCGTGCCCATTGCGTGCCCATAAGGATAGCGAAAAATCGTTGAACACGACGCACTGAATAAAACTCGATAAAACTCGATAAAACGCGATCTGCTGAATGTGCTGATTTTGAATGTGCTGATGTCCGTCGCGCTTGGTTGCTGCAATAGAAATTTACGCAGCCCCCGACGCAGGATCACCGGAATATCCCCTCATAGCAATGTAGTCAGTTCCAGAACCCAGGGTGTTAATCGTTTCCTCAGCTACCATTCCTTTCGGACGAGAGTCTTGGTTGGACGACGGTCCCGGTTGTTGTGCGATCGCCTTGAAGCCGCTCTACTCGCTTCGCAAGGGGTTACTAAAGGTTTCTTAGGTTTCTTTGCAGAATGGGTTGTTCTGGATGTCTCTCAGGTCTGCAACCCAGCCATCAGCAGCAAGAATAGGTAAACCGCTTGGGTCAATAGGGCTTTATTAAGCTCCCATAGCGGCGCGGTGGACTTCATCTGCATTGGCTCAATTCTTAGTCAGGATTTAGTCAAGACTTCTGGCGATTAGAGTCTTCAAGGTTTTTGGCTTCAAACCATCTCTTGCTTCGCAGTTTCTCGCTTCGCAGTTTCTCGCTTCGCAGTTTCTCGCCTCGCAATTTCTCGCCTCGCAATTTCTCACTTCACAGTTTCTCCGGAGGGCTTAACCTATGCCATTCATTGTTTTAGCGCTGCTGTTCCTTGGTGCGATTTTAAGCATTGTTGGTGGGCTTTGGGGATTGGTGTTGGCGTTCAGCGATCATGTTCTTTGGGGGGTTGCCTACCTGCTGGTGCCGTTTGCGTCGCTGGCGTTTTTCATCATGCGCTGGGGGCGAAAGTCGGTTCGGCAGGCCTTTTGGCTATGGTTGTCCGGGTTTGGCATGGTGCTGCTGAGCCTATTGCTGAGTGCCCTGATTGGGCAAAGCCTGCCGTCTCCAACATCATCGGGATTTGGCGATGATCTATCGCAACTGCCGGAGGGTACTGTACCCAAAGCACTCACGGAACAGCCCTCAGCCGCTCTGGAACCGTCCAGCGTCCTCAGCCCTCAAAATGGCGAATAGAGTACCGAGAAGTAGATGCCGCTTTCCTGGAGCGAGTCGCCTGACCCGGATAGCTCCACCAGCGGAATGCCCCAATCGACCCGGATAGACAGGCGATCGCCCTGTTGCCACAGCAGCCCAAGCCCAACGCCGACCAGTGTATCTGGCTGATTGTCGTTGCGCTGGCTGCTGTCGGCGTTCCAGACCGTGCCCGCATCGATAAAGGGAGCCAGTTGCAGCAGTCCGTCAATTTCGGGAACTCGCAGAATGGGTAGCCGCACCTCCGCCGACAGTAGCGCTCCGCTATCGGTCAGCAGGGCATCCTGGCGATAGCCGCGCACGCTCTCAGCTCCGCCCAGCCCAAACTGTTCCAGCGCAAGCAGCGAGTCGCCCGTCAACTGCACATCGCCCCGCAGCAAGAACAGGGTATCCGTCGCCAGCAGCCGCACCCACTGCCCCTGGCCACGCCAGGCAAAAAATCGGCTATCGGGTTCGCCGTCGTTTACCGTCGCGTCTAACCAATCCAGCCCCAGGCTAAACTGTGAGCGGGCCGCGAGAACCTGCTGGCGATTGCGCCGGGTCCACTCCTGCACAAACCGGAGGGCAGTGACGCGGGTGCGCCCCTGATCATCGGCTCCGGGTGAGGGAAAGCCCTGCTCGTCAGGAATTTCAAAGGTGGTGCGGCTGCGCTGGTGGGAAAGGGTAAGGCCGAGGGCAAATTCTTCGTTGGGCGATCGCCCCACAGGCTGTCGCAGCGAAAGTTCGGCATAGGGCGATCGCGAGGCAATATTCAGTTGATCAAACGGCTCTTCGATCACATCGCTGCGGGTGGTTCCGGCGGCGATTCGCAGTGTGCCGTCCTGCGGGTTTAGCGGAATCGTATAGCTGCCCGAAAATTCGTTGCTGCCGCTGGTGCGCGTATAGCCCACACTCAGCCCATCGCCATAGCCTAGAAAATTGGCGTGGTTGAACTGCGCCCGCTGCCGAAAGCTGCCCACGCTGGGCGATCGCCCATTATCTAGCGCCAGATCCAGGCTTACCGGGTCGGCTTCTTGCACGACGACTTGCAGCACATTGGTTCCGGTGCGCGTCCCCGCTTGCAGATCAGCAGACACGCTGCGAATCAGTGGGTCAAGCTGGAGCAGTTGCAGCCCCTCCAGCAGACTGTTGACGTTGAGCGGAGTGCCCGCCGCCCGCCGCAGCCGACTGCGGACGTAGCCCGCATCCAGCCGATTTAGCCCCGCCACGTTGATGGCTTCTAGGCGACCCTCGATGACCTGAATCGTAACCACGTAGCCGTCGGGCGTTTGCGGCAAGACCTGATCTGCCGGGACGATCGCCCCCGAACTGATATAGCCACAGTCGATGTAAAGCTGGGTGATGGCCGCCCGCGCCTGAAGCACCTGGGCAAAAGTGAGCGGTTGTGCGATTAAAACATCCGGCGAGTCTACACTGCGGGAACAGCGATCGCCCCCGTTTTCTGCCACGCTTCCACCACCCACCACAGACTGCTTCGCCACCGTTGCCAGCTTTTCGGCGCTAAACGCCGTGCTGCCCTGCACCACAAATCGGGCGATGGGCAGCGCCTCAGGGATTTCCGCAGGCAGGTCTTGCGATGGCGGCTCTAGATTGACTGGCGGCAGCAGTTCCTCTGGCG
>NZ_DVEA01000223.1:0-3947 GCF_015295965.1 Thermoleptolyngbya sp. M55_K2018_002 | reverse complement strand
CCGTGAGAAATCGCCCGAAATCCAGAAAAATTATTGCAAGTGCGTAGGCTCTAGATTTTTTAAGTCATAGAGTTTTGAATGTTTTAATGATTGTGCTGTTTGAGGGTCCAAGTCTTGGGGTGCCTGCGGAGTTGCGGCGATCGCTCGAAGCGTCGGGGGCGATCGCCGAAATTTTGGGCTTTCCGGTGTGGGCGATCGCAACGGACGGAGCTGGTGCAGCCGAAGCGCTGGCTGCCATTCCAGCCCAGCCCCAGCCGACCGCCGCCTTCTGGCTTGCGCCGCCGACCGCCGCCTTCCGCTATGGTGAACTATTTGCCGCTGCCCAGGCCAAGAACCTCCACCTGCCCAACACCCCCGCCCAGCACCAGCTTGCTCAAGAATTTCACCGCGCCTACCCGCTCCTAAAGGATCTGACCCCGGCCAGCATCGTGCTAGAGCAGCCAGAGGCAGTTGAGGGGGCGATCGCCCAACTCGGCTTACCACTGGTCTTTCAGCGCAGCGGAGCGGCGGCGGTGTTGCAAGACTGGCAGCGGGCGTTGGCGTTAGCCTTGCGGAGCAGCATCGCCAAAACGCCAGCGCAAGCGCGACGCATCGCAGCGGACTTATTCAACCAGGAATTAAACCAAGAACTCAGCCAGGAACTCAGCCAGAAGCCGCATCAGCCCGTCCTGGCCCGCCAGTGGGTTAACCTGCGCCATCACCACACCACACCCGCCGGATTTCCCCTGGGGCGCGAGTTTCGCGTGGTGCTGTACGATCGAGCGATCCTCACCTATGGCTATGCCTGGCCAGGTGACGACCCCGGTCGCTGGCTCTCGGTCGAAGAAGAAGAAGCGCTGTTTGCCGTGGCTTTTGCCGTTGCCGAACGGCTAGACGTGCCGCTGCTGGGGGTCGATATCGCCCAGACCCAGAGCGGCGAGTGGATCGCGCTAAAAACCGTCGATCCGCAGTTTGTTGGGTCGCCCCAACTTCCGCTCGTCCACTTCTGGCAGCAGTTGGGGATTATGAATGAAATGATTGAGAAACGGTCGCGCCAAGTGGTGAACTCCGCAGACGCATCGGCGGATTTGAATCTCCCCTAAAAAGTCTGGTATGGTCTGGGAAAAAAGTCAGCATTTTGCTTCGGATTGCTGTTTAGAAAGCAATGTGCAGCTTTCAATCTGCCCTCATCCCCCAGCCCCTTCTCCCAGGTCGGGAGAAGGGAAGCAAGAGAGGCTTGAAGTCCCTCTCCTGCTCTGGGCTTGAGCTTAAAGCCTTCGGCGTACCAGAAAAGGGGGAGGGGGATCAGCAAAGCTGCATATCCCGTATTTGGACATCAATAAGATTGCTTTAGATTGCTCTAGAGTGCTTTAGAAATTTTCCTGAAAACCGGCGAGGCGGTCAGCATGAGCCAACGGAGAAGGGCAACGCGCGGGATGCAGAGGGGCAGGCTCCTGCCGGAGATGCAGCAATGGCAGCGGGGCTGGCATCGGCTCCTGTACCTGGGGCTAGGGCTGTTGATCGTGGGGCTATGCATGGTGCTGCCGCTGCGGCCGGGCTGGGGACAAGCCGTGAACCCAGCGGCCCAGGTGCAGCAGGGCATTGACCGCTATCGCCAGGGGGATTATCTGGGGGCGATCGCCCTCTGGGAAGCTGTGCGCGACACCTACCGCCAGCAGCCCAACCCTGCCCACGAAGCCATCCTCACTGAAAACCTGGCCCGGGCCCGGCAGGCCATCGGGCAGCAGACCGACGCGCTGAGCCTGTGGCAAACGGCAGGGAACACCTATCGCCAGCTTGCGGTCCAGCAGCCCGATCGCGCGGTGGACTACACCGCCCGCTGGGGGCGATCGCTCACCGAGCAGGCGCAGATTTACAACCGCATAGGGCAATATCGCAAAGCCGTAGCGCTGCTGTGTGGCGAGGAACCTCGGAGTGCCAAGGGCGGCTGCGGGGAGGAAAGCGCCGTGGCGATCGCCCAGCACACCGCAGACCACCGGGGCGAGGCTGCTGCCTGGGGCAGCCTGGGGCAAGCCCATCGGCTGATGGGCAATGATGACTCGTCCAAGGCGGCGCTAGACCGGGCCCTTAGCTTAGCCAGAACGCTGGACGACCGGACGCTGTTGGCGGCGACCTACAGCAACCTGGGAGCGCTGAAAACTCGACAGGCGGTGGTGCGCTATCGGCAGGCCAATTCGGCAGAGCCGCTGGGCGACGTGCAGCGAGCCAAGCGCCTGCGCGATGAGGGGCGATCGCTCGACCAGGCTGCCCTCCAGGACTTTCAGCAAAGCCTCGACCTGGCAACCCAGCCCACCGAGCGGCTGCGGGCGCTGCTGGATGCGATTCCCGCCTACGACCGCACGGGCAATGTCGCAGCAGCCCAAAATGCGCGTCAGTCCGTCAAAGCCCTGCTGAATCAGCTTCCGACCAGTCAGGATACGCTGCTGGCTGCCCTCGACTGGGTGCGCCTGCTGATGCCCGCCTCGCCCCAGCAGCCGATTGCCCGCAGCCAGTGTTTGACCTCTGCTGCAAATCCTGGGGTGGACTCTGGAGCGAATTTTGGGCTGAATTCTGGGGTGAATACTGATGTGAATTCCAGAACGAATGCTGGGGCGAATGATGATGCGAAAGAGATGCTGAACTCAGTCGCTAGTGCAGCCGAGAGGCTGGGCGATCGCCGTTCGCTCTCCTTTGCGCTAGGAGAACTGGGACACTGGCACGAATGTCAAAAAGAATACCAAAAAGCACTGGATATCACGCAGGATGCCCGCCTTGCCGCAGAATATGAATACGACAGCCGCTACCTCTGGGAATGGCAAACGGGACGCATTTTGCAGGCGCAAGGACAAACGACGGAAGCCATCGCGGCCTACGAGCGGGCGATCGCCACGTTAGAAATCATCCGCGACGACATCCTAGTCGCCAACCGCGATATCCAGTTCGATTTTCGAGACTCCATCGACCCGGTATATCGCGAGCTAGTGGCGCTGCGACTGAAGCAGGGCAAGCCGTCGGAGTTGCTGCCACCCGCCAGCACCGACCGTCCCGACACCCTCAGCCGCGCCCTGGGGACGCTCGATTCCCTGAAACTAGCCGAATTGCAAAACTACTTCGGAGACGACTGCGTGTTGACCTCGCGCAACGTGGATCTGACGGTGGCGCAAAAGCTACTGACGGAGGGCGATCGCACGGCAGTCATTAGCACCGTAGTTCTAGATGATCAGACCGCCGTGCTGCTGACGCTGCCCAATGGCGATCGCCAGTACGAGTGGATCAACACCGACCGCCAAACCCTGCGCGATGAAATCAACGCCTACCGTCGCGGGCTGGAAGTGGACTTTCGCGCCTACGATCCGCAGCCTGCCCAACGGCTATATGACCAGATCATCCGCCCGTTTGAAGCGCTGTTCCAGCAGCAGCAGGTAGAAACGCTGGCCTTTGTGCAGGACGACATTTTGCGGAGTGTGCCCATGTCAGCGCTGCACGATGGTACGCAGTTTTTGATCCAGAAGTATGCGATCGCCTATACGCCCAGCCTGCAACTCACCAGCCCCGCCCCCCTCGACCGGGACAATCTCCGCGCCCTCGCCGCCGGCCTCACCGATGCCAGCCCGCCCGACAGCGAGGCGGGTGGGTTTTCCCCACTGTTTTATGTCAGCGAAGAACTGGACGCAATTCTCGCCGAACTGCCCCGCAGCCGGACGCTAACGGGCAGCGCATTCCGGCTCGATAACCTGACACAAACGTTGTTCTCGAACGATTTTCCGATTTTGCACATCGCCACCCACGGTATCTTTGGCACTGAGGCAGAAGACACGTTCCTGGTCACGGCTGACCCGCCAGAAAACAAGCTGACCCTCAACCAGCTTGATCGGCTCTTGCGGGGGGTCGATCCGAATCGCCCGGTGCAGTTGCTCTCGCTCACAGCCTGCACCACCGCCGTCGGCGACGATCGCGCAGCGCTGGGG
>NZ_DVEA01000128.1:0-3986 GCF_015295965.1 Thermoleptolyngbya sp. M55_K2018_002 | reverse complement strand
TTGGGGCGTGGATAAGTTTCGCAGCATGGTGGAGAGCTATCTGGGCAAGCCGCTGCAACCGCTGAAGCCTCTGCCGCCGTTTGAATACAAGGATTTTCTGGGCTGGCATGAGCAGGGCGACGGAAAACTGTTTTTGGGCATTTCGGTGGAAAATGGCCGCGTCAAGGATGAGGGCGCGTTTCAGCTTAAAACTGCTCTGCGCGAGATTGAGCAAACCTTCGCGCTGCCCATGCGCCTGACCCCGCATCAAAACATTCTGCTGCACGACATCGAGCCGGGCGATCGCCCCAAAATTCAAGCCATCCTGACCCGCTGCGGCATCCAGGCAGAAACCGACATCGATACGCTGGTGCGCTATTCCATGGCCTGTCCGGCGTTGCCCACCTGCGGGCTGGCGATCGCCGAATCTGAACGCGCCCTGCCCACTGTGCTGGAGCGGATTCGCGCCCTGCTGGATCGCGTGGGCCTGCCCGATGAGCATTTCGTCGTGCGGATGACGGGCTGCCCCAATGGCTGCGCTCGCCCCTACCTAGCGGAAATTGGCTTTGTTGGACAAGCACCCGATGCCTATCAGCTTTGGCTGGGAGCCGATCCGCACCAGACTCGCCTTGGCCTGGTCTACATGGACAAGATGCCGATTCAAGACCTGGAAAAAACGCTGGAGCCGCTGTTCGTCTTTTTCAAACAAAAGCGCAACGCCAACGAGAGCTTTGGGGATTTTGCCCACCGCGTTGGTCTGGAGGCTTTGCGCCAGTTTGCAGCGACGTACAAGCCTGGCCAGGTCGCCAAACCCGCCCGCCCCGGCAAGGCCCGCTACCGCATCGGCATCCGCGATGAGGTGTATGAAAAGCTGAAGGCGATCGCCACTGACAAGGGCCTCTCCATGACCGACATCACTACCCAGGCGCTAGAGGAATACCTGAAGCAGTTTGGTCGCTAGCCGCAGGTCAACGCGCTGGGCAAGCACTCTGGGCAAGTTAGACCGAATCTTTGGGACTGTTGCCATGACCCAAGCTCTATCCCCTTCCACCGAGCAGCGATTCGTCCAGACGGGCGTAAGCTGGGACAGCTTCCAGGCGATTCAGCGAGGGTTTGCCGATTCGCCTGGGGTGCGGCTGTTTTATTACCAGATGATGTATTTCTTGATGAGGTCAGCACCGTTGATTGCGCTGATTTCAGCGAGTCCGTCTACCCGCTATCCTGCTTGGTGACTGAGGACAGTTCACTGACGGTTTGCTGACGGTTTGCTGACGATTTGCTAATGGTTTACTGACAATTTACTGTTACTGACGGCTTACCAAGGACAAAAGGCGGCGCAGGGTTCATAAATTTTTATGTGAGGAGATAAAATCCATGCAACGGCTCTACCATTTGCCTGTGATGTCGCTGAGCGTGCTGACAAAGATCGCAGGAACGATCAGCGTGGTGTTGATGTCTGCGCTGTCTGTCCAGGCAACTCCAGAACTCTTGAAAACTCATCAGGATACGCTTCATCCCCAGCAAGACGGAGCCGATGCCGCAGGACTTGCACCGCTGGCCCAGGCAGGGCGACTGCCCGAATCGCTGGAGCAGCTTGAAGCAGAGGCGACGCGCAGCCAGGGGCGGGGTCTGTCTGGTGTTCAGCCGTCTGCGCCGGAGCCAGAAACCGTCGTCGCGCCCGCGCCAGACGCTTCGACCCGCGCTGAGGATTTGTGGGTCGAAGAGGTGCTGGAGGTCGAGCCGACGTTTTCCCCCCGAAATGCACCGGATGGGGTTGAAGCGCCCGTCCTTGTGCCCGCTCAGCAGCAGTCGTCTCTGACCGCGCTAGATTCGGAGGCGATCGCCCAAATTCCTGCCCTATACGACTTTGAGCAGGGCAATGCGCTCCGCTTTCAGCTTGCAAGCGATCTGCCCGATCCCACGGCGCTGCAAAGTCCCCTGCGACGGCGTGTGGTGCGGACGACGATCCAAAGCACGGGGCTGTCAGCAGTGGCCAGCCTGCGACAACCCCTCAGCGCAGACAGCTACATTCACCTAGCGGTGGTGGGCGGCACCACGGCGCTGGGAGCCGACCTGGGCGTGGTGTTTGGCAACTTTGGCGCGAATGTGTTTAGCCAGCGATCGCACTTGGGCGCGTTCAAAGGGGGCGATCGCGACGTAGACCTGCCCACAGGCGATACGCCCTGGATTCACCGACTGGGCGGCGGCGTGGAATATACCTTTTCCATTGGCAATGAAATCGAGTCGGCGCTGGGCGTGACCTATCAGCGGGTGTCGGTGCGCGACGATTTCTTTTCAGACAATATTTTCCCCAGAGATGAAGACGGCAATCGCTTCACCGTAGAAAATAACGGGATTGATGACCTAGTCAGCGTGGACTTTGTGGCAGCGGTCGATCGCCGCAACGACGGAGCCTATTCTACCGAAGGCTCTCTGCTGCGGTTTGGGGCAAGCCAGGGTTTTCTGATCGACACGGACGATGCCTTTACCCGGTTCACTGGCTCCTATACCCACTACCTGCCGTTAAATCTGTTCGGCTTTGATCGGGGGCCTCGGACGCTGGTGTTAAACGTGCAGGCGGGCACAACCCTGGGCGATGTGCCGCCCTACATTGGCTTTAACCTAGGCGGCAACAACTCGGTGCGGGGCTTTTCGGGCGGCGGCATCAGCACCAGCAGCAGCTTTATCCAAGCCACTGCGGAATATCGCTTTCCGGTTGCCCGGTTGAACCTGTTTAACCGCGATATCGACCTGCGCGGCATCCTGTTCATCGACTACGCCAATGACCTGGGCACGGCCGATGACTTGATCGGCGAACCCGCCATCGCCCGTGACAAACCTGGCGAGGGTTTCGGCTTTGGGGCAGGGTTGCAAGCCCGCACGCCGCTGGGCTTTGGCCGGCTAGAGTTTGGCTTTACCGACACGGGCGAGAGCAGGCTGATTGCTACCTTTGGCGATCGCTTCTAGCCCATGACGGAAAAAGAAAAAACGAAAAAAGAAAAACGAAGAACGAAGAAGTTTCGTTTTTCGTTCTTCCTTCTTCGTTCTTCCTTCTTCGTTCTTCCTTCTTCCCTCAATGCTGCCACACCCGCACCGTGTTGTCTGAACTGCCGCTGGCGAGATAACGACCGTTGCCGCTGAGGGCGATCGCATTCACGCTATCGCCATGCCCCACCAGGGTATCGATCAGCCGCCCGCTGGCCACGTCCCACAGCTTGATCGTGGCATCGCTGCTGCCGCTAAAGAGAATCTTGCCGTCGGGACTGAACGCCAAGGCATTCACCTCGCGGGTGTGGTCGGTGAGGTTGTGCAGCAGTTCGCTGGTTTGCAGATTCCAGATCTTGACGCTCTTGTCGCGGCTGCCGCTGGCCAGCGTCAGGCTGTCGGGATGGAAGGCGAGGGCATTCACCGCGCTGACGTGACCCGACAGCAGGCGAAGCTGTTCGCCCGTTTGCAGGCTCCAAATCCGCACCTTGTTGTCTAGCCCGCCGCTGGCAAAGGTGCGCCCATCGCGACCGATGGCGATCGCCTTGATCATGCTCAGCACCCCCGGCAGCACCTTGATCACCGCGCCATTGGCCAGGCTCCACAAGCGAATCGTCCGGTCTTCGCCACCGCTGATCAGCAGCCGCCCATCGGGACTAATGGCTAGGGCATTCACATCGCGGCTGTGGCCGGATAAGTTTCGCAGGGGCGCACCCGTGGGCAAATACCAGGCTTTAATCAAACAGTCGTCGCCCGCGCTCAGCAAGGTGCGCCCGTCGGGGCTGACGGCTACGGCGTTGACATCGCGGCCATGGCCCGCCAGGTTAAACAGCAGGTTGCCTTGGGTTAGGTTCCACACTTTTACTGTGTCGTCTAGGCTGCCGCTGACCACGACCGACCCCGCTTCGTCCACTGCCACGCTCGTTACCCAGGAGCCATGCCCCACCAGAGTATGAATACAGCGCCAGCCAGAGATTTGCGGCACTGTCGGGCGCACCAGCGGCGGGCGTGAGGTGGGCGGC